>CAZBJH010000039.1:0-25624 GCA_964492185.1 uncultured Bacteroidales bacterium
ATTTTATGTGTTGAAAGTTAACAGAATAACAAACAGGGTCACGAAATATAATTTTTATTTATTTTTACAAACTGCGCCAGTTTCAGCGTGTCTGCTTCGTTGCGGAAGCTTCGCGGTAGGTTACTACAGCTTCATCTTCCGATGCCTTGCATCTGCCCCGAACCTGACGCGTGAATAATACAACTTAAATTCTTATATTTATTTTTATTAAATAATGCAGGCTACAATTTTATTAACTATGGATCATTATACAAAAAGGAAAGTATTTTTAAAAAGATTTATTTAACCGTGTTTGCCAACGTGACTCTTTTAATTATTAGTTTTTTATTTAATGCCTCTTTGTTATTAGCGTTCGACTCAACGAAATGCACTTGGACGGCTGATAATGGTAACGGGACCTATACAAATCCTTTGTTTTACGAAGAATTTTCGGATCCTGACCTGATAAGGGTGGGTGATGATTATTATATGACCGGCACAACCATGCACACTATGCCCGGATTACCTGTGTTACATTCAAAAGACCTCGTGAACTGGGAACTGATAAGTTATGCGGTGGACAGGCTTGATACAGGTCCGGAATTAAGAATGGAAAATGGCCTTGATTTTTACGGACAGGGAATCTGGGCTCCCTGTTTTCGTTATCATAATGATACCTTTTATATTTTCTCCAATGTAAACCGCTACGGGACACGGGTTTATACGGCTGCTGATCCGGCAGGACCCTGGAAACAAAGAACTATGAATGCGCGTTTGCACGACCTGACCGTCCTTTTTGATGATGACGGGAAGATATATGCCGTATGGGGCTATAATGAGGTACATATGGTACAGCTGACCCCTGACCTCATGGATATTGTGTCGGGAACCAGAAAGGTGATCGTTGAGGCAGGAAGCGGTGCGGGTGAAGGCAGCCATATTTATAAGATCGACGGTAAATATTATATTACCAATACTAACTACGACCCGGTTTGTTACCAGGTTTGTTTGCGTGCTGATAAGCCCTACGGGCCCTATGAAGTCAATGTAATGAGTGCCGAAGAAAATTTTGGTGTTGGACAGCGGTTGCGGGTATTTAATACGCGGGATGGACCCCCTTTTGATATCGTGCGTTTTCCAGAGAATTTCACGGGTTGTATCCCAATGCACCAGGGAGGTATTGTACAGGTACAATCGGGAGAATGGTGGGGCTGGTCCATGCTGGATTATAACTCTGTAGGAAGGGTTACAGGATTGTCACCGGTAACATGGAAAGACGGTTGGCCATATTTCGGGTTGCCGGGCAACCTGACCCGTTCACCACGCGCATGGATAAAACCGAATACCGGCTTTTCATCTGAACCTTCTGCCCCGTTTGAGCGGGATGATGACTTTAGCGGACCGGATTTAAATAATGTATGGCAATGGAATCATGTTCCGGTTGATGAAAAGTGGTCACTTGATGAACGTAAAGGATATTTGCGCCTGCATTCCCTGCCTGCCGCATCATTCTGGCGTGCCAGAAACTCACTTACCCAGAGGGGTATCGGCCCCGAATCATATGCGGTTGCCGGGCTTGATGTTTCCGGTTTGCAACCGGGAGATATCGCCGGACTGGCGCTTCTTAACCTTCCCTATGCATGGATCGGGGTTGTTAAGGAGGAGAATGGACATAAAATCCGGTTTTACAACCAACAGGAACAAAAAAGTATTGACATAGAGACCAATAAAAAACGAATATGGTTAAGGGCCTGGTGTAATTTCGATACCGACACGGGTAAACTCAGCTATAGTTTTGACAGCATAAACTTCCGGGATATCGGGGGAGAGATCGTTATGCCCTACCAGTTGAAGACATTCCAGGGTGTGCGCTACGCGTTATTTAATTTTAATACCGAAGGAAAAGAAGGGGGGTATGCTGATTTTAATAGTTTCGAGGTTATCGAGCCCCGTTGTAAAGGACTTACCCGGCCGATACCGTATGATCAGGTGATCACACTGACAAGCATTGCAGATGGTACTATACTGGTAAACTGGAGGAATCATGTTCGTCCGGTAGAAGTAAACAGTACGTTTGCCGAAGGAAAAGCATCCTGTTTCAGGGTGCTTGACCGAGGGCAGGGGCGTGTTGCCCTTCAGTCAGTAGAAACCGGCGGGTACGTGACGGTTAAGGGACAGGCAGGGCTGGCGGAGGTCCGCATTGAAGATACAGAACAGGGTGAGGCCTCTGTGTTTCAATGGCAGGATATGTTACAAGATGATTTGATGCTCATGTCATTGTATAATCACAGGTACTTGTTTGCCGATCCGTATGCAGGAAGCCTCTGTTCCGCCGATGCCCGCGGAGCCAGGCCCGACCGTAAGGGAGGGGCTTGTTTTGCCTGGGAGATTGTGGGGAGAGAGGAATAAAGTTGTCAAAATATTTAACTGGTCATGTGTCTGTTCAGAAGGTTCCATTTGCAAGGCTCGCGCGGTCCGGAAACGCGGAGTTTACTTGTCGTGAATGAGCAATTTTCGGACAAGCGCAACGCGGCAAATGGGACTTTATGGACAGACACTAATTAAATAATAAATGGAGTACCTGCTACAATGTTTATTAATCTATTCCTCGCAGTTTATATCCTGGAAGTTCTCATCCCAGCAGTGCCATTCATCCTGATAGAATATCCTTCCGGCATGTGATTCGGTATTATAAAGGATTTCTACAAGCTTATCTTCACTGGAATCATAAATGTTATAGAAAGTATTGAAATCTTCACCGGTAGTGGAACCATAATAAATATAGTCGCCATTGCCCTGTACTACAGGTTTGATATTAGTGTATCTGATATCACCCGTATTGGTATTCCAGTCTCTTGTCCATTCAATACTTAAAAATTCATTCGCGTTAATAGGATTTTCATATACGGTCCATGAACCTTCGGTTCTTCCGATATCACATACCCCTTCAAACCATAAAAACTCCTGAAAACCATCCTCCTGTGTAATATACATTTCCCACTCCACATCGGGTCCGGCTATCTTACCGTATAATTCGGCTGTATATGTTATGCTGAGTACTTCCACGTTATAGGACCATTTCCAGGTATCATCAGATACCTTAACAGGTTCATGGTTGAAAGCCTCCGCATAAGAAACGACCGGTATGGCCAGGGTACTTTTCAGTATGGCATTCCAAACCGCAATGCTGGTTACGGCAACATTAAAATTATGATATGTAAGTTGTGCAGTTGATTTCTCAGATTTGAAATCAAGCATATTCATTAAAAAAGCATTCTCAGGCGGCAATTCAGGTGGTGAAGCCTCTTTATCTTTTTCACACGAAGAATATACCATGGTCATTGCTATGGCGACCACTAAGGTTATACCGGTTTCGCGAAATCTCAAAAAATTAAATCTTTTCATAATCCCTCCTTTTTAATCTATGTTATTCATGTAGATTATAATATCAACATATTATATACGAAAATAATGGATTTTTGGTTTATTACGGGTGTTTTATTTTTAAATAATGGTATTGTTATTGTACAATATTGGGGGATATTGCTTTTTAAACACTATCTTCGCTGAAGATATTATTCTTATTATTATGCATACATACAGGAAGTTAAGTTTTCCCGCGATATTACCGGAAGTTGTTTCGAAATATGCTGATCATCATGCCCTGGGTTTTGTTGATGAGAAGCCCTTGAGCTATGCCCAAATGGGTGAGAGGATCACTGCCGTTATGGCATACCTTGAGGCGATGGAGATCAACCCCGGCGACAGGGTTGTTATCTTCAGCCAGAATATGCCCAACTGGGGAATTGTTTATTTTGCCCTTCAATCCATGGGTGTGGTTGCTGTGCCGGTACTTCCTGATTTTAATACTCATGAATTGCAGAATGTGCTGCAGCATTCGGAAGCCAAAGCGGTTTTTGTTTCCGGGAACCTTGAATATAAGCTTGAAGGGATAGAAAAGGAATTTGTTAAATCAATCGTACGTATTGATGATTTTAAGGTGCTGGAAGGTAAAATGCAATCACTTGTTTTTGATGAAAAAGCAAAATACAGCGGACAATACGATCCTGATGAAAATGAGCTGGCAGTGCTGTTATATACTTCGGGTACTACGGGTGACTCAAAAGGAGTTATGCTTTCCCAGAAAAATGTGATAATAAATGCCATTCAGGGAGGAAATGTACAGGCTGTTCATGCACACGACAAGTTCCTTTCCGTATTGCCTCTGGCCCATACCTATGAGAATACACTTGGTCTTATATTACCTATATTATATGGAGCAGGGGTAAGTTATTTGCGCAAGCCCCCAACAGCGAGCATTTTAGTCCCGGCAATGAAAAGTGTACGGCCGGATCTGATGCTCACCGTTCCGATGATCATCGAAAAGGTTTACAGGAACAGTATTATGCCAGAAATTAAGAAAAAAGCCCTGACCCGTTTTCTTTATAAATTTACCATTACCCGTAAGCTAATCCATCGGATGGCCGGTAAAAAATTATATCAGACGTTTGGGGGAAGGTTGAAATTCTTTGGTATTGGCGGGGCTAAGCTCGACGCTACGGTTGAAAGGTTCCTGAGGGAAGCCGGATTTCCGTATGCAATAGGATATGGTTTAACAGAGACTTCTCCTTTACTGGCAGGATCAAATCCGTCAATAACAAAATTTCAGGCAATAGGGCCAAAAGTTATACATAGTGAGCTGAAGATCAATAATCCGGATCTTCATACCGGTGAAGGTGAGATATGGGCAAAAGGGCCTAATGTTATGCTGGGATATTATAAAAATGAAGAAAAAACCCGAGAGGTAATGACCGGGGATGGCTGGTTTAAGACCGGTGACCTGGGGGTGTTCGATTCACAAGGATGCCTTAGTCATAAAGGGCGGCTAAAAAATATGATCGTGGGTGCAAACGGAGAAAATATCTATCCTGAAGAGATCGAATCCCTGATCAATAATTACAGGCACGTTGTTGAATCAATTGTTTTGGAAAAGAAGGGGAAGCTGGTAGCGTTGGTACATTTCAACAGGGATGAGCTGGAACAGCGTGTGAAGGGAATGACCGCGGATATTTCTCATATGGCCGATAAAAAAATTGATGAGATTACCCATAAAGTAGATGAAATTGTAAACGAGCTGACTGCAGAGCTGAAGCATTTTATTAATGCAAGGGTTAATAAATATTCACGTATTCAAATGTTGGTTGTCCATCCCGATCCTTTCAAAAAGACTGCTACACAAAAGATAAAGCGTTACCTGTATTATTAATGCTTGTTTGTAATATACGGCCGGTAATAAATAATTATCAACAAATTATTTATTCACACTTTAGATATTTGCATTTCAAAAAAGATTAATTTTACTGTGATTATTTTTTTGTTTTCTTCGTTAATTTTAATTTTTGGAAGAGGGTGAAAAGCATTATCATGATTGTCAGTTTATACTGGCATTATGTGCCTTATGGGAGGTACATTATTTGCAGTATTTATAGCGGTTCCTCATGACACACGAGTCACCCCATAAACTGCTTGATGGAGCTGCGGGATATGGATTAGCCATATCAGCCGAATCACAGGAACTGACTGCAATAGTTAAGGACCTGTCCAATTCCCCTATTGACCGTCTGGAAGCATACGAGGATATTATGAACTTTGAGGTAGGTGATACCAGTCTTACCCGTGCACGTAACATTGAAAGGGAGACAGGCCTCAGGCAGTTATATCTTAAATTCGAAGGTAATAATCCTACCGGCACTCAGAAAGACCGGATCGCGTTTACACAATGCCTGGATGCTTTGCGTCGCGGATTTGACACCGTCACTCTGGGCACCTGTGGTAATTATGGTGTGGCCTGTGCATTGGCGGCTCAGCTGGCCGGACTTAAATGTATTATTTGTATTCCTGAAGATTACCATTCACAGAGGCTTGACGAGATGAGGCGTTTGAATGCTGAGATCATCAGGACCCCGGGAAGTTATGAGGAATCTGTCAGGTATTCAAAAAAGCTGGCCTTCGGGCGTGATTACTATGATGCCAATCCCGGAGGAGCCAATTCACATCTTCAATTGATGGCTTATGCCGAGATAGCGCATGAGATCTATGATCAGCTTAGGGATGCCCCAAGAATCGTTGCTGTGCCGGTATCTAACGGTACCTTGCTGGCAGGTATCTACAGAGGTTTTGCCACTCTTTACAAACGGGGTAAGACATCACGAATACCCAGACTTATAGCCGGATCATCTTACAGAAAGAATCCTATCATATTGTCATTCAAAAATAATCACGAAAGCTGTAATGATCTGGATCCGAAAATTATTAAAGAAACGAAGGTTAATGAGCCCCTCATAAACTGGCATTCATTCGATGGAGATGAGGCGTTATGGTCGATAAGAAAATCTGACGGCTGGGCATTGGATGTAAGTGATTCAAAAATGATGTATTATTCAAAAATACTGAAAGACAGGGAAGGGCTTAATGTATTGCCTGCATCTACTACAGGACTGATAGCACTGCTCGAAGGCCACAGGAAAAGGCCGGAAGAAGGGGACAGGTATGTTGCAATACTTACAGGAAGAAAATAAAAATTTTATATATGGACGGAAATGCAATTGTATATTGCCAGGGGGCATTTAATACTCCGAATGGCAAAACAGCTCACGGACTGGTACGTTTTACAAAGAGATATAAAATTCTTTCCGTGATTGATTCAAACTATGCCGGTAAAGATGCAGGTAAGGTTTTGGATGATAAGACATTGGGAGTACCGATCTTTGGCATGTTAAAAGAATCTCTTGAACATGCACGCAATAATATGAAGATACCGAAATTTTTCGTTGTCGGACTGGCACCTGATGGCGGCAGGCTGAGCGAACAGACAAAGAAAGATATGCGGAAAGCTCTTGAATCAGGGTTGAATATTGATTGCGGACTGCATGATTTTGTGTCGGATGACCCTTTTCTGAGAAAGCTTGCAGTACAGAAAATGGCAAGTATAAGAGATATCAGAAAGCCACCTCCCAGGGGCCAGCTGCATTTTTTCAGCGGTAAAATTGAAAAGGTGAAAAGTCTGAAGCTTGCAGTACTGGGAACCGATTCGGCTATTGGAAAACGGACAACAGCCTGGATCATAGTTAACGGTCTTCAGGATATGGGATATAAAAGCGAGATGATCGGTACGGGTCAAACAGCCTGGATGCAGGGAGCAGGATATTCCATTATACTGGATACACTGGTTAATGATTTTGTATCGGGTGAAATTGAGCATGCCGTATACAGTGCATATAAAAATGAAAGGCCGGATGTTATTGTTATTGAAGGGCAGGGCAGCCTAATGAATCCCGCGTATCCCGGTGGTTTTGAAATACTGGCTGCAGGAAGGCCCGATTTTGTGATACTGCAACATGCACCTGCCCGTGAAGAATATGACGGATTTCCGGGTTATTCCATTCAGCCGCTTGAACATCAGATAAGGGCGATTGAAGTGATATCAGGCAAAAAAGTCATTGCCATAACAATCAATCATGAAAATATTAAAATGGAAGACATCCCTTTGGTTTGCAAACAAATTGAAGATGAGGTGAACCTGCCTGCTTTTGATGTTCTGGCTAACGGACCGGAAGATCTATTGAAACTGATCATCAAATACATGAAGCCCGTGAAAATAATATCCGCGCAAGATGTCTGATAAAAACCTGGAATCCTTTGTTGTAATTGACCGGTTGACGGTTGGCCCTGTTGACCTTCAACCCCGTAAGGTCAGCGCTCCATATATTGTTGAAAGAAGTGACGGGAAAACCGAAGAGAATGTTTTTGTATATTCATTTGAAGAAGAGGTGTTTGATCCGGATAATATGTCTGATCAGAATCTTGCTTCAATGATGATATCCCAGATAGCATTGAATTATGGTTTGTTTTGCAGGGAGATAAATTTTCGCGGAATTTTTGACAATACCGATAAGGCTTTTTTAAAGAGTATGATGGAAAACACGTCACGTGAAATTTATATAAATAAGCTGCTAATAGCCAATCCTTTTGTCATTGATGATTACAAAGGCCTTAAACCTGAAAGGAAAAGTCGTTATACTGCTGCAAAAATCCTGTTTACAGCTATTCCCGGTAGTGGTGTTAAACTTTACTGGGAACATTGGGAGATGGACAGAAGGATACATTCAGTTTTGAGTTCAGGTGGCAAGGATAGCTTACTAAGTTATGCATTGCTTGAGGAAACCGGAAAGGAAACACATCCCCTGTTTGTGAATGAGTCGGGTCGCCACTGGTTTACAGCCATAAATGCATACAGGTATTTTAAATCGAATATTAAAAACACAGGAAGGGTTTGGAGCAATAGTGACCGTATATTCACATGGATGCTTGGAAAGTTGCCTTTTATCAGACCTGACCATAAAAGGTTTAAGTCTGATGATTACCCTGTACGATTATGGACAGTCGGTGTATTTTTGTTTGGTGTGATACCGTTGGCAAAAAAACGAAAGTCAGGAAGGATAGTGATCGGAGATGAGTACGACAGTACACAGAAAACAATTTATAAAGGGATCACACATTATAGCGGGTTGTATGATCAGAGCCGCTATTTTGATAATGCTTTATCCCGCTACTACATGAAGAAGGGATGGAATATATCCCAGTTTTCCGTTCTGAGGTGCCTTTCTGAAATGCTCATACTTAAAATACTGGTGAAGCGTTATCCACGGTTGCAGCAGCATCAGGTATCCTGTCATTCAAGTCATGAAAAGGGAGGAAGGATGTATCCTTGCGGAAACTGCGAAAAGTGCCGCAGGATAGCAGGTATGCTCAGGGTACTGGGTGAGGATCCTAAAAACTGCGGTTATTCTGAGCGGCAGATAAATGATCTGATGAAAAGTTTTGCAGAGAAAAATGTAAAACAGATCAGTTCTGATGCGTCCCATTTATTTTATCTTCTGCTTGAGAAGAAGCTCATACCGGAGAATGAATACACCCGTAATATGGCAAAGCCCTATCCTCAGATAATGAAGTTGAGGTTTGATAATGAAAGGTCTGTTATACGAGATATACCCAATGATCTAAGGATATCCCTGATCAGAATATTCCTTGAATATGCCAATGGTGCTGTACGTTATTCGAATCGGCACTGGGAAGATTTTGATGTTTTATCATCCGAAGAAATTCAAAGTGATTATCCTTTTGAGATAAGCTTCTCAAATATTGATACCGAAGAAAAGCAAAAAGAGTATTTGTGGGCAGAACTAACCTGGCCGGAAATTAACGAAAGATTAACAAAGGTAGACACTGCCATATTGCCCTGTGGTTCAATAGAGCAGCATGGCCGTCATCTGCCCGTGGATATTGATTATTTCGATGCAGAGTACCTGGCCCGTCGTGTGGCTGCAGCCTGCAGCAGACCCCGGCCTTTCGTGTTGCCTGCTGTACCTTACGGGGTTTCATATCATCATGAAGATTTTAAAGGAACATTAAGTGTCACCAACAATAGTCTGGCACCATTCGTATACGACATTGGTATGAGCCTGGCGAAGAACGGTATAAGGAAGCTGGTTATTATCAACGGACATGGAGATAATGCGCCCACACTTAATTATGCAGCCCAAATGATAAACCGCGATGCAGGGATCTTTGTTTGTGTGGATACCGGTGAAAGCAGTGATGAGGATATTTACAGGCTAATAGAAACCCCGAACGATATTCATGCCGGCGAAATTGAAACAAGCACAGCGCTGGCTATACGGCCGCATCTTGTAAAAATGAATGAGGCTGCCGACCGAACAATTGAATTTGAAAATCCCTATCTTGATTTTTCATCGGGCAGAGGTGTGCCATGGTATGTGCGTACAAAGGTTTTATCAGAGTCAGGGGTTCTTGGAAATCCCACAAAAGCAACCGATGCAAAGGGTGAAAAGATTTGGGATATTATGATAGCCCACCTGGTAAGATTTGTTGAAGAGATTAAAAATGCCGACCCTGAAACTCTTCACCAGCGCAAATATTGAGTTTTACAGATTTATGCAAATTACCCGACTTCAGATATTATCCATTGAAATGAAGCTGGCCGAGCCTTACGAGATTGCTTATGAAAAGGTACATACCTGTACCAATGTGTTCATCAGGGCTGATACCAATATTGGAATTACAGGGTTTGGCTGTGCTGCGCCGGACAAGATGGTTACCGGCGAGACCGTTGATTCGGTGAAAGAATGTTTTTATGGATTGATCGAGCCGGTATTGCTGAAAAGTGATCCTTTTCGTTATATATTCCTGCTTGATCAACTTAGGGGAATAATGCGTGAATCACCTTCGGCACTGGCCATGGCGGATATGTTACTATTCGATCTTGCCGGCAAGGCTGCTGGTGTTCCTTTATATAAGTACTTCGGGGCTTATCGTGAAAGTATTCTAACCAGTATAACTATAGGAATATTACCTTTGGATGAAACCCTGAAAAGGGCCGGGGAGTTAATACGGCAGGGTTATTCGGTTTTGAAGTTGAAAGGCGGAAAGAATGTGGATGAGGATATTAGGAAGATCATCAGCCTTCGTGAAAATTTTGGAAATAATATCGAAATTCGCTTTGATGCCAACCAGGGTTATACATTAAGCGATGCTGTAAAATTTTTTAAAAAGACCGGTAATTATAATGTTGAGCTTCTTGAACAGCCTACTCCCGGGGAGAATATGGAATTGCTCGGAAGAGTCAGCAGTCATGTGGATATTCCCGTTATGGCTGATGAGAGTATCACAAGTCTAAGGGATGTTTTTAAACTAACACGTGATGACCTTACCGATATGATCAATATTAAACTGATGAAAGTGGGTGGAATAAATGAAGCTTTTCAGATAAATGCGGTAGCCAAAGCTGCTAAAGTAGAATCAATGATTGGTTGCATGGATGAGTCGGGTTTAGCTATTTCCGCCGGTTTGCATGTTGCACTTTCGCGCCCTAACATAAAATATGCTGATCTTGATGGCCATCTTGACCTGCTCAATGATCCTGCACGCAATGCTGTAATAATACGAAAGGGAGTTTTATATCCAACTGAAAAACCCGGACTGGGCTTTGACCCTGACATTTTTTAAGCCTGACAGATATCCTAATTTATTTTCTCTTTAACCAGCTTTAGCCGGGCAGGGGTTATACCTGAAGTGTCGGATCCGGGGATAATGTTATCAAGCATAATATTCAGCTGATCCTGTTTAAAGAAATTATCTTCTTTTGATAAGTTGAAGATCAGAAAGAAGTTTTTATTTCTTATTTGGGAGCCTGGAGAAATTATGGTATCAAATGCCGGTTGGATATTTGCCAAAGGAATAGTTTTATCCGGGAAGATCAGTTTGGCAGATATTTTTTCGGTAGAAAAGTTTATATCAGAACCCGTATAATTATACAGGTTAAATATGGTCATAACGCTGCTCCTTACTGATGATTCCTCAGGCAAATATTTAAGCTCAAACAGTTCAGCCTGCATTATAATGATCAGGCTGTCATTCAGGACAAAATGATGCATATAGCTATTGTCCCGTGCCTTATAATTGTATTCCACCCTGCACCGGAAGAAAGGCAATGTACAGCATGATGTGAATAATAAGCTGATAATAAAGATGTTTATTGACTTACACATACGTCGGAATTTGTATATTATTTTAATAAGAGCCGTGGATAATATTTTTTTATATGTTTATTAAAGCCGACTTCGGATACCGGTATTTCATCGTAGCCAAATTCGCGGCAGTTCATAATGATCTGTTGTGTTGAGTATATCATAAAATTACACGATTCTTTTTCAATGGACAAGTTTTGTGTATGAAAAACAGGAGTTCCTGTAACAATACATAAAGTTTTACTTGTTGCCCGGCAAAGGCAAAAATGCAGGTTGGATTGTAAAATAATTACTGTCACATCCCGGGTTTGTAGATCACGCCTATATTTTTGCGTCCGTCGATCTCTATTTTCACCGGATTTTGAAAATGAATATGGCAGAGGTGCCCGGTTTCATATGCAGGTTGGAATTGTTTCAGATAATCTACATTGTAAATTCCCTCCTTAATATGAGGGTTAACTGTGAAATATCCTACTCCAAAGGAAGTGAGGTTATGAAAAAAATGAGTGCCTTCACTGGGATCCAGTGTGTAATCTTTTAACCCCGATTCTACAATGAACCGGGCTGCTGATATTTGCGGCCATTTTACGGGTATTCCCAGCCAGGGGTCGCTTGATCCCCATCGTCCGGGACCTATAAGTATGTAATTCTCTTTTTGTTTTATAAAAGTATTGTTTATAGTATCGATCTCAGCAGCAATTTTATTAGTATCAGAAGGATTGAAACTGCCGGGTTTCACATAAATGATGTCGTAAATATTAGTAAACCTTCCGTTACCAAGAACTTTTTCTGAATACACGATAACATCATTCATGTTTACCTGTTCTATCCTGAAGTTGATCTCATGAACACCTGAAACAATAGGCCTAACCTGGAGAAAACTGAATTCTTTTGGTTTTCCCGGGGGAGTGTCGAGGTTGGCGGCAAACTCGATCTCTACCGGTTTATTCATAGCTTCGCGACTAATGGCAAGGAGTTCATTAACGATATCCGCAAGCGGAAATGTGTTATGATTTAGTATATTGGCAAAGCTTACGATTTTTTTGCCGGGCTGATCGAAAACATCACTAATAACATTGTTTTCAAAATCATAGGTCGAGGCAACATGGCGGAATCCTTCATCTTTTTCCGCTTCACGTATTTTAAGTCGTAAAAGGTTCACGTGATCATCCGCTGAGGGTACAAAATGATCAGGATCAAGATCAAGAGCATAAAAAAATTGCTGAGTGCTTTTTAGTGCATGTTCGGGTGACGAAAGCTGAATTATTTTCCGGGGATATTTCGGTGAGAAACGTAAGGTAAGGTTTCCGTCCATGATCAGTTTCCCCAATCCGTAGGCTATATTCATTATACCGTCTTCGGTTTTTTCCGGATGTATGGGATAAAAGTTTATAGACCGGGCAACACCCGAAATAGTGGGATAAAAACGGTTTCCGTATGTATTTCCGCACAATGACTGAAGAATAATTCCCATTTTCTCTTCGTCAATAGCATTTAATGTCGCCCCTATATAGGCTTTGCTCGATTTAAAATACACCGAGGCATATACACTTTTAATGGCAATCCCGAGTAGCCTGACCGAGCGTTGTTTATTGCCGGTCATTGGCACCATGTATGTATTATATATACCTGCAAATGGCTGGAAATAAGAATCTTCCAGTTTGCTGGAAGAACGAACAGCTATCGGGTTTTTTGCCAGGGAAACAACAGACATAAGATCCTGGTGAAGGTATTCGGGAAGTTTGGCCTTGATAAACCGGTCGAGTATTATATCATCATCGGTGTTGGAGAGACCAACCTGGTAAAGGCCGTTATTTTCCATAAATTCTTCAAAAACTTCAGTACTTAATACAACCGTTGGCGGCACCGTAATGGAAACATCTTTGTATTTAGCGATGATATTTTCTTTTTTAATAACCGAATCAATAAATGCAAGCCCGCGTGCTTTTCCTCCCATCGATCCTTCACCTATCCTGGAGAATAGCAGGTATTCATCAAACCTTGATCTGTGAAACTGGGCAATGATACCTCTTGCCTTTCCTGACCTGAATTTGGATATGGCATTGTGGATATATGATCTTACATCATCCAGATTCTTAAAATCCTCCAGTTTAGCCGGTTTGAAGATCTGCGCAATGGGGAAGAGAGCCCGTGCATTAAGCCATTTGGAAAAATCATCCCGTTTGGTATGATATTCCAAAACATCATCAGGGACGGTGAGTATCATCTGATGTAATGTCCGGAGGTCGGAGGCTCCGTAAAGCTTCTCTTTCGTTTTCGGATCCCTGAAAACGAATTCTCCAAAACCAAAATCCCTGATCACATATTCTTTCAACTCATTTGAAAGATTTTTCGAGTATTTATTCATAAAACCAGCACCCATATCGAATGCAACCTTTTGGTTGTTAGTATCCGATGATTGCAAAAGGAAGGGGATATTTTCATCTTCTGCTTTTACCAGTTTGCAAAATTGCAGGCCCGCTTTTGTTTTTGTATCCCTCTTATTTGCAGTTGCTTTGTAACTAACATCAGATATGATGCCAAGGATGTTATTGCGGTATTTCTTATAGATTGCCAGTGCTTCATGATAGTTATTGGAGAACAGTATTTTAGGCCTTCCGCGTCTGCGCAGCATTTTTTGGTGCTCGTTAAGCGCCTCCTGCATGAAATCACGGGTTTGCTCAAGGATGATCTTGTATAAGTTTGGCAGGTAAAAGGAAATGAATCTTACAGAATCTTCTACCAGCAGGATCACCTGCACGCCAACCTGCTCAATATCGAACTCAGCATTCATCCGGTCTTCAATCAGCTTAATAATAGCCAGCAGTAGATCAGCATTCCCCAGCCAGCAAAATATATAGTCAATAGCAGTGGTATCCTCTTTTTCAAGCCGGAGAGATACCTCCCGTGAAAAGTGGGTGAGAGCTACAATAGGTATGTGTTTATATTCATTACGGATTTTCCTGGCCAGTTCAAAAGTATCCGCGTCAGCGATACTTAACATTTCTATCACAAGGTCAATTTGTTCCTTTCCAAGGATCTCAAATGCCTTTTTTGCCGAATTGGCATGGATGAAAACCGGTGGGTAGCGCAGGTTAAGGGACACGTATTCATTAAAGATCTGTTCATCGATCCTGCCGTCCTCTTCAAGCATAAAAAAATCATAGCTGCTGCATATCACCAAAACCTTTCTGATCCTTCTTTGCATTAGCAGGTTGAAGGAAGTGTCGGTGAAATAGTAAGTACTGTCTGTTATGTTGTCTATGTTTCTGAGCAACCGGGTACCTCCCTGTAATTTTACTTCCATTAATAATCCGGTTAACCGGTATTATTCATTTACACATCAGGCCCGGGGCAGATACATGGCGTTGAAAGCTGAATCTTTAGCCCGGCGAAGCCAATAGTGCAGGCTAAAGTTAAAGATAGTAAAAAAAGATGTATGGAGTTTTTTATTGCCTTAATCAATATGGAATGTATTGCCGCTACGCAAAAGCTGATTCACGTTTTTGATTGTATTTTCGTGTCTGGCTTTTGCTATCTGCTTGTATAACATGTTTTCATATACTGTGCTTTTTTTGTCACGAATAACACCCATGGCCACGGGGTAGTCGGGCAGGGTCATTCTTGAAAGCATATAATGTCTTGTATCATCAGGATTATGAGAGTCATGCACAAGAATATCTTCTTTTCGCACTCCGTTTTCCCCTATCTTAGCCACAATGAATTTTTGTCCCACCTGTATCAGTCCCTTATCGCGGTTTTTACCAAAGATCATTGGTTTGCCGTGTTCCAGGTAAATTTGATTTTCCTCGCGGACATCCTTACCGGTGATCTCTGAATGCACCTGGTTGTTGAAGATCACACAATTCTGTAATATTTCAACCAGGGATGTGCCTTTGTGTTTAGCAGCTTTCATAAAGACTTCCCGCATCATTTTCGGATTAGTGTCCACTACCCTGGCATAAAATGTCCCCTGAGCCCCCATGGCAAGTTCACCCGGCATAAAAGGATTTTCTATGGTTCCATCCGGAGAGGTTTTGGTTATGCTTCCCTTGGGTGTTGTAGGTGAATACTGGCCTTTGGTCAACCCGTAAATCTTATTGTTGAATAATAAAATATTAACATTAATGTTACGGCGCAGGATGTGGATAAAATGGTTACCGCCGATGGCCATTGAATCGCCATCACCGGTTATCAGCCATACGCTTAAGCGGGGATTGGCAATCTTAATACCTGAAGCTATTGCCGGACCCCTTCCGTGGAGACTGTGAAATCCATAAGCATTGATATAATAAGGAAAACGTGATGAGCATCCTATACCTGATACAAAAACTACTTTTTCTTTTTCAATTCCTGTTTCCGGGAGCGCTTTTTGAACAGCCGATAAAACTGCATGCGCGCCACATCCCGGGCACCACTTAACCTGTACATCAAGCTTAAAATCCTGGTTTGAAATATCAGTATCTTTTGTATTAAAAGTCATTTTCTTTTCCCTCCAGTATTAAGTTGAATTTTCGTTTTAATTCCGAGATCATAAATGGCAGGCCTTGCACTTTATTGTATTGCAGATACGGGAACTGGGGAAATTTCGAACGAAGATACATAGCGAACTGCCCCATGTTAAGTTCGCACACAACAATTTTTTTATATCTGCTTAAAATTTCAGATGTATTTTTTGGCAGGGGATTGATATAGTTGAACTGGGCCATGCCGATCTTCTTTCCTTCCTTTTGCATGTCCTTAACAGCAGTGTACAATGCTCCGTATGTACCTCCCCATCCAACAACCAGCAGGTCACCTTTTTCTTCTCCTATTACAGTCTGCAGAGGGATGTGGTTGGCAACCCTGTCTACTTTCTCATTTCTTATCATCACCATGATCTCATGATTGAAAGGATCGTGTGACACTTCTCCTGTCACATCTTCCTTTTCAAGTCCACCAACCCTGTGCCGCAGTCCTTTTTGTCCGGGGAAGGCCCAGTACCTGGCTAATTTTACAGGGTCTCTTTTATATGGGAAATATGTCGGATCGTTGTCTTCCGTCAATTGTGGTTTTATCGGGGGAAGCTTTTTTGTGTCGGGTATCCTCCAAAGTTCTGATCCGTTTGCAAGGTATCCGTCTGTCAGTAAAATTACAGGTGTCATATGTTCAATTGAAAGGCGTGCAGCCTCATATGCAAAGTCAAAACAACTTGCAGGCGTGGGTGCTGCAATAACAATGCACGGGCTTTCTCCGTTACGGCCATATAAGGCCTGCAACAGATCAGTCTGTTCGGTTTTCGTGGGTAAGCCTGTCGAAGGGCCTCCCCTCTGTACATTGATTATCACAAGCGGAAGTTCAACTGTTACGGCAAGGCCGATAGCTTCACTCTTTAAAGCCAGTCCCGGCCCAGAAGTTGAAGTAACCCCGAGCGAACCTGCAAAAGATGCTCCGATAGCGGAAGTGATACCGGCAATCTCATCTTCAGCCTGGAATGTTATGGCTCCGAGGTGTTTCATTTTAGCCAGTTCCTGCAATATTTCAGATGCCGGTGTTATAGGATATGATGCCAGGTATAAAGGACGTCCCGATTTTTCTGAAGCTGCCAGCAAACCCCATGCAGTGGCAATGTTACCGGTAATATTCCTGAATAATCCTTTGCCTCTTTTAGCCGGATGTACCTGGAAGGTGGTAGTCATTGCCTCGATGGTTTCGGCGTAATTATAACCGGCATGTAAAACCGCGATATTTGCTTTGACAAGCTCCGGCTTTTTTTTGAATTTTTCAGCAAGAAAATCCTCCCCTATTTTAAGGTCCCGGTTAAATAACCAGTATAATATACCTGCAACAAACTGGTTCTTTGTTTTGTCGATCAATTTATTGTCGAGCCCGAAGTTTTTAATTTTAGCTCTTGTGAGATTGGTGATCGGGGCTTTGACAACATTATAACATTCAAGACTGCCATCGCCAAGGGGATCCTCAACAAATCCGGCTTTCTTATAATGTTTATTATCAAAATTATCAATATCAATTATCAATGTTGCATTTGGCCTGGTCCACTTCAAATTAGCTTTCAAGGCGGCAGGGTTCATTGCCACAAGTACATCTGCCAGGTCGCCGGGTGTTTGTACTTCCTTGTGGCCAATATGTACCTGGAAACCTGATACACCTGCTATTGTTCCCTGTGGTGCCCTGATTTCGGAAGGGTAATCGGGAAATGTTGACAGATCATTTCCAGCAAAAGCGGCAGAATCAGAAAACTGCGTTCCCGTGAGTTGCATTCCGTCACCGGAATCACCGGCAAACTTGACTACAACCTCGTCAACTTCAATTACTTTTTTCGTCATTTTTATTGAAAGATACTGGTTCTTCCGGATTGCATTAAGATTATAATTGCTGGTAGCTATTCTTCATATATAAAAATATAAAAATGTACAGGCAATGTTAAGTAAATCTTATTAAATAATTAACAATCACATCCGACTTATTGTTGCCCGGATGATAAAAATCATCTTATTGAACAGGCTGACAGCAGGGGGGTGACTTTTTACTGATCCTGCCAGATATTCTTCTTTTGAAGTGTTATTTCTTCATCGAAAAACATCCGGGCAATGATCTTAAAATACTCGGTGTAGTCGGAAACCAGAAAGATGTTATCATTTTGCTTTTTTCGGGCATTAAGATGCAACCGGTCAAGTTGGTGTTGCAGGTGCTCCGCGACGATCCTGGCAGAGTCAAGCACATCGATACTGAAATTATAGAATTTTTTAATCTGGTTTTTTATTATAGGATAGTGGGTACATCCAAGTACCAGGGATTCAATATCATTAAGCTCTGTTCTTGACAGGTAATTTCTTATTATGGCATTGCTGATGTCGTCATAAATAAAGGCTTCTTCTATCATTGGAACCAATAAAGGAGTGGCAAGCTGGGAAACCCTTATGTTTTTGTTCAATCCGGTTATCTTATTTTTATATGTTGCGCTGCTGATGGTCCCTTTTGTACCAATAACCCCGATTTTTCTTTCAGAATGATGTTGACCAATGTAAGCAACCACGGGGTCAATAACATTGATCACTTCGGCTTTTTTACCGGCGAGTTTCACAACGTTTTCAAAGGCATTGGCAGATGCTGTATTACATGCAATGACAATTACTTTACAATTATTATCAAGCAGGTAACGGGTGATCTTTTCAGAGTAGTAAATAATGGTATCTTTCGACTTATCGCCATAAGGCAGGTGTGCTGTATCACCGTAATATATAATTTGTTCATTAGGTAATAACTGCTGAATGGCGCTGGCCACTGTCAGCCCCCCTACTCCGGAATCGAAAATACCAATTGGTTTTTCAGGCGACAGGTTCATAGTAAGGTATATAAAAACCGGCTTATTAGTGTTTCTCCATATTATGCGACATCCGCGTTGTTGTTAAAATCCAAATCTCCGAATACAGCAGTATACTGCAGTTTGGATTTTTTTCACAACATGTTTTGTTTTCAAATGCGCTCAGGAACTCACCTCGTTCGGTTTAAACGCTCTGACTCCGGGCCAAACACTGCACTTTATTGACTGATTCTTAATAAACTGGTTGCCGGTTTATTCCAGTCCCATTTTTTTCCTGACAAGAGGAAGAATATCCTCGGAATCGGGTGACGTGTATACTATACCCAAACCGGAATCAAAAATATAAGTATACCCGTTTTCTTCAGCCACTTCACTAATAATATTTGTTGCCTTTTGTTGAACAGGCTGAAATAAACGTGCCCGTTGCTGCTGCATATCCTGCTGAGCAGTGGCCTGAAACTGTTGAATTCGTTCCTGCAGGTTTTGAAGTTCCGATTCCTTAGTTGTACGTATGAGTTCTGTATAATTATTTACATTATTAACATAATTCTCATATTTCTGATTAAATTCAACCTGAAGTTCCTCCATGGTTTTTTCAATCTCTGCTGCCGTAGCTTCAAGTTTTCTCTGGGCAGAATCATACTCGGGCATAGACTCATATAATTCCTGGGTGTTTATATGACCAATTTTTAGTCCGTCCTGTGCCATTAAACCAACACATCCACATAGAAGCGTTATAATAAATCCAAATTTAAAGCTGTTTTTCATATTTTTTTTATTTACTGATAAAACCGGTACAAAAGTAAAAAATTAATTTTTATAACCTAATTTTTCCAGTATTTCATCACTAACATCATATCTCGGGTTTGAATATAACATAGTCGGCCCCGAAGCACTGTCGAAAATAACCGCGTAACCGCCTTCAGTTGCCAGATCCTTAACGGCGTTATAAACTTCGTCCTGTATTGGCTTTACCAATTCCTCACGTTTTTTGTATAATGCACCTTTTTGTCCGAAATAATTATTCTGAAGCTCTTTAACTTCGCGTTCCTTATTGATGATCTCGTCTTCGCGTTTTTTACGCATTTCTTCCGTCAGCAAAACTCTCTCAGCCTGGTAGTCTTTATACATTTTTTCTATTTCAGTGTATTTATTCTCAATTTCCTGTTGCCATTCTTTGGAAATTTCATCAAGCTGGTTTTGTGATGCTTTATAGGAAGGGATATTGCTTAGTATGTATTCAGTGTCAACAAAAGCAAATTTTTGTGCAAATGTAGTTGTTGCCGTAAATAAGGCTATTGCTAAAATTCCATATATCCGTTTCATAATAAATGTTTTAATGTTTAAAATATTATACAAAGATCAGAATTGTTGCCCCATGGTAAAGTGGAACTGGGGGCCGCTGACATTTTGTTTACCAAATGCCGGGTCAAAACCATAAGCCCAGTCGATCCCCAATAATCCGAACATAGGCAGGAATGCGCGTATACCAACTCCTGCAGAGCGTTTTATGGAAAACGGATTAAAATCCTCGAAATATACCCATGAATTTCCACCTTCAATAAATGCCAGTCCGTAAATAGTGGCTGAAGGGTTCAGGCTCACGGGATATCTCAATTCCATGTAATAGCGCGTATAAATGTTCCCGTTATCAATCCGCTGGGTTGATCCGTTTCGTTGCTCAATCGTATAAGGTGTTAAAGCACCTTCCTCATAACCGCGCAGAGCAATGATATCCGTGCCGTACAAATTATAGCCGACAAGTCCGCTGCCACCAACATCAAACTTTTCAAAGGGCGATGGACCTATATCATTATTATAGTGTCCAAGGTATCCGAATTCGGTCCGTGTAGCTAACACCAAATTTCCTGCCAAACTTGTATACCAGGATCCTTTAAACAGCCATTTGTGAAACTCGATCAGCCTGTATTTTTCACCGGTCGACATGTTGCTGTAATCTTTGTCCGTCTGCATCAATGAGTAAGGCGGTGTCAATTGCAGGCTCAGGCTGATGTTCGATCCTTTCCGGGGATATATGTTCTGATCCTGTGAACTGCGTGAAAGGGCAGTCTTAAAGCTCAAAATGTTGGATATTCCGTTATCAAAAACAAACTGATTCCCGTATTCGTTCAGGTTATATCGTTGGAAACTAAGGTCATTATACAAAGTAAAATAGTCGTCAGGCCATTTTAATCTTCGGCCCAACCCGACAGACATACCGTATGTTTTAAAATATGAATTTTCATATTCGTCCCCGTAATAATCAGGATATCTGCGCACTGTATGATAAAGGGAAACAGAAAAAGAATTCGGTTTTTTGCCTCCAAACCAGGGTTCGATAAAAGATATATTATAACCCTGGTAAAAACGGCCGTTTGATTGTGCCTTTACCTGAAGCGTTTGTCCGTCACCCGACGGGATAGGACGCCACGCTCTGCCATTGAATAGATTTCTGGCAGAAAAGTTGGAAAACCGCACTCCAACTGTTCCGACAAATCCCACGTATCCACCCCATCCTCCTGATATTTCCAACTGATCATTGGCTCTTTCTTCGAGCTGGTATTCGATATCTACCGTCCCGTCAGACTGGTTGGGAATGGGATTGGGGGAGATTGTTTCAGGATTGAAATGCCCCAGGTTGGCCAGCTGCCTCACTGATCGTATAAGGGCTGTACGGCTGAACAGGTCACCCGGGTATGTATACAGTTCCCTGCGGATAACATGTTCGTTCGTTTTTGTATTCCCCCGGATAATGATTTCATTAATTCGTGCCTGTTTACCTTCATATATTTGAATCTCAAGATCTATAGAGTCATTTTCTATATTAGTTTCCACCGGATTGGCGTTAAAAAACAAATATCCCTGATCCATATAATAAGATGTGATGGCATCTTCATCTATCTCCAGGCGTTCTTCGAGCAGGGTTTGGTTATAAACATCACCCTTATTTACTCCCAGTAATTTATCCAGGAAGTCACCCGGGTATTTAGTATTGCCAACCCATGATATGTTTCTGATGAAATACTGATTACCTTCTTCAAGTTCAATCTTCAGGCCGATACGTTTTTCATTCAATCTTATTGTTTTTTCACCAAGGATTATTGCATCACGGTAACCGTTCTCATTATAAAATTTGATCAGATTTTCAATATCTTCAT
This sequence comes from uncultured Bacteroidales bacterium, assembly GCA_964492185.1. GTDB lineage: Bacteria > Bacteroidota > Bacteroidia > Bacteroidales > UBA10428 > JAFGSZ01. The sequence continues at coordinate 22,068 of CAZBJH010000039.1, forward strand.
TATAATCAGATTCAATGAATTTTGATGACTTAAATATATTCAGGTTACGTTGTTTCGTGTTTTTCATTACCCTTCGCAACCGTTTATCCGGGAATACTTCATTACCCTGAAAAATGATCTCATCGATTTTAACCCGCTCATTTTTGTCCACCCTGATAATAAGATTTACCCTGTTGACAGAACTTGTATCATCTTTTTGGATGATGTCAACCTCAGTATTCAGGAATCCTTTTTCAACAAAGTGTTTTTTAATGACAACAGAAGTGTTGTTCAATATATTGTCCGTTACCTGACTTCCCCTGCGCAGGTTGATCTTTTCCTGTATATCTTCAGTTTGTGAGCGATTAAGGCCTTCAATAATAACTTTTTCTATCCTCGGGCGTTCGGCCAGAACAATTTCGAGAAACACAACGCCGTCCTCTATTTTTTGAGCAATGATCTTAACATCTGAAAACAAACCGTGCTTCCAGTAATTATCAATTGCTTTTGAGATAGCATCTCCGGGGACATTGATCTTCTGACCTGTTGAAAGGCCGGAAATGCTTGTGAGAACGTTAGGCTGAAGATATTTAACACCTGTTATTTCAATACCCCCGATAACATATTCCCGCTGACGTTTATAATCTATTAACGGAAGTTCTTCATATTCTCCGCCGGGTTGCTGAGAAAAGGCCTGTAAAAATAATATCAGAAATATAACTATAAATTGAAATCTGTACATGCTGTTTTAATCATTAACATTGATACTTTCGTACACCTGTTCGCTAATCTTTCCGAATCTGCGTTCACGACGCTGAAAATCAAGCAAAGCATGGTATAAATCATCCCTCCGAAAATCGGGCCAGAGTGTTTTGGTAAAATAGAGTTCGGCATAGGCAATTTGCCAGAGCAGGAAATTACTCAGACGATATTCACCGCTTGTGCGGATCAATAACTCCGGGTCAGGCATACCTTCTGTTGTCAGGAATTTTTCAAAAAGACGATTGTCAATATTTTCCGGCTTCAATTCACCGCTTTGTATCTTTTTTGCAACAGCTTTCACAGCATTAACGATTTCCCATCGTGAACTATAACTTAATGCAAGCACGAGATTTAAACCTGAATTATCTTTTGTAAGTTGAATTGCTTTTTGTAAGTTTTTACCCACATGTTCCGGCAAAGCATTTATATCGCCAATGGCTTTCAACTTTACTTTGTTGTCCATTAAAGTTTTGGTTTCATTATTAATGGTGGCAACAAGCAGTGACATTAACGAATCAATCTCTGTCCTCGGGCGTTTCCAGTTTTCGGTTGAAAAGGCATATAAAGTAAGGTATTCCATACCCAGTTCAGCTGCTCCCTCAACTGTATCACGCACGGCTTTAACTCCATTTTTATGTCCGAAGATCCGCTGGTTACCGCGCTTCTTTGCCCATCTGCCATTTCCGTCCATGATAATTGCAACATGACGTGGCAACTTGTTTTTATCGATCTTTTCTTTTAGGTTCATACAGTATCGAAATGATTAATCATATGCCGGGCATATTTCTGCAAAGGTAAAAAACTTAAAAGTAATATAAACACCGAAATAGGAATACCAGTCATTGTTATGCAAATTAGTTTGCTGTATAGGGCTTTCAATACCATCAAGATTATCTGTAAATGTTTTTTTCATTGTCCATTCAGCACCTGCGCTTATATTATTGGTAAGATTAAGTTTAGCACCGGCACCAAAGGGAATGGAGAAATGATCGGAAGCCGGCACCGTGGATGACATGATCAATGAATAGCCTATTCCGCCTGTTATATAAGGGGTATATTCCAAATTTCCCGCGCATGGCATATAGGGTAAAAAATTGAACTCAACATTAGCTGATATGTCAAACATCGATGTTGAAAATTCTGCAGGAAAGCGGTCAGGATGGTTCCATTCCGGGAAATCAAGATCATTGCCGGTGATCCGCGAAAGAAAAGCATTAGCTCTCAATGCATAATGATCATTGATGTTATGGCGGTAGAGTCCGCCAATCGAATATCCCGGTGAATAAAACAACTGTTTCTGGTTAATGTCTCCCATGTAGAATGAAGTTCCGCCAAAAAAGCCGATATCGGCTTTTGATTGGGCTTCCACATGGATAAAACTGATAAATAAACTGATAAAAATAGCAATAGAGATTTTGTACATTTGTTGTGTTGTCAGTTGCGGTAATATTTTGATAACGCAAAATAACACTCTTTTAGCGCATAAATTTATAAATTATCGTAAAAATTATTAAAAAATCAAAAATCTGGAAGGTTGTTTAATTGTATCACCTTATACGCCGGTATTTTCTGTCAAGAAACCTGGGTAAACCCTTGGGGGATGTTTTTATTCGATAATTGAACGAGAATGATAATAAATAATAGATGTCATTATGTTTTGAGTACAAAATGTTTTTATAGCCGTCTATAAAATCACTGAAAACATACCTTCCTCCAAACTCAACACCAAATATCCAACTGTCATCAATTGTATATTTTATTCCAAGGCCAACAGGCAGGGCCAGTGAGATCTTGCTGTAATCATCTGTCTGATCAATCTCGGGCCCCCTTGTTTCCCCTTCAAAATCAGGCCAAAAGAACACCGGTGCGAAACCAGTGAAAGCGTATGCAGTGAAGGTACTGTAATAGTTGATCATACCCCTGCGGTTATACATCGCGGGACTGAGCCTTTTGCGGTCCTCCGACAAAAAATAGTATTCACCGAGAAATGCGGTTTCAAGTAAGACGGTGCTATATGAGAAGCCCCGGCCTTCGTTCTTCGATTCAAGATCAGCACCGGCTCCGAGAGCAATATTCGTATTAAATTTTACTGCATAACGCTGATCAATCTTATAACGCGCGCCGGCAGAAAATGCAGGACGGGTTTCATCGAACCTTATATCCTTTAAACCATAAAGATTATTTTCGTCAGCTGTGCCGCCAATGTCTCCGAATACCTGTGTGCTTCCAACTCCAAATAAGGCTTCCACACGTCGTAATTTCCAACGCTGACCCATAACCGGAAGGGCTAAACAAAAGATAAACAAGCCAATAACAATCTTTCTGATCATAATATAACCTATCATTGACAATGTGAATATAAAAATAATATTTTTATTTACGTAAACATAATGTAAGATGTTGGATTTTCTTTGTTAAAATTTATACCTGGACCTGATAAATTCATTGAATTTTTAAAAGGTATTAATGTCTCAGATACTCAAACGCCGCACTTTATTGGCTGACTCTTTTAATATATCTGCTGTGCAATCGCCTAACGGCCGGCTATTTTATAGAATAATATTGTTTTAATATGCCTTCCCGCGGGGCAGGGTTTCGAACTGCCACGCTGGCAGTTCGACTAACTTTTTACTCCCTGACGGTCGTGAGACCACCGCGTTAAGTTGGCTGCCACCCAAAAAGTTAGCAAAAGGTCACCGTTCCATAAAAATTGCTTGATTTACTACGTCAGGTTTTCTCCCCGTGGAACCCAAACTCACTCCTCCTCCTTCGTCGTCGTTCGGACAGGGTTCCTCCAGGGCCACCGCGACGAAAAT
>CAZBJH010000040.1:0-25290 GCA_964492185.1 uncultured Bacteroidales bacterium
TGTCTGTCCATAAAGTCTCATTTGCCGCGTTACGCTTGTCCGAAAATTGCTCATTCACGACTGGTAAACTCCGCGTTTTCGGACCGCGCGAGCCTTGCAAATGGAACCTTCTGAACAGACACATGTACGGTTAAATATTTTGACTACTTTATAGACGGACTCTATTTATCTTCAACAGTACCCTGAATCCAAAGAATAGTTTTAGCCTGTTTTGGATCATTGGTTACAACCGAGATGGATTTCTTCTGATTCCCTTTCCTGCCTGAAGGATTAAACCTTGCAGTAATACCTGTGGATTCACCCGGAGCAAGAGTATTTTTTTGCGGGTGTACTACCGTGCAGCCGCAGCTGGCACGTACCTTTCTTATGATAAGGTTTCTTTGCCCCTTATTGGTAAGGATGAATTCATATTCCGCCGGTTTGTCATTTGAAATAGTACCAAAATCAAAAGTTTTTGAGCTAAAATGAACCTTTGGAGCAGTAGCCAGCTCTTCAGGTGTAAGATCCGAGAAATCTTCCTGCACCAATGCTGAAACGGTTATCCGGTTGTCTGTTACAGGCTGTTCGTTGATTTTCAGATACAAACGGTCAATTATATAATCCCAGTCATTAACAAGCCCGCCGTTGAATGAAAAATATAGTTTACCTTCCTGACCGGGTTTAAGGACCTCAGGCTCAGGGTTAATCTTAATATATTCCGGAACCCGTTGAAAACCCATCTCCAGTTCATGATCAGTTATATTAGCAACATCTATAGTTTTGGTTTTGATCTCACCCTGTTTAACAACACCGAATGAAGCATGAATGGTCTTCAGGTTAAGATCCCCGATATTATAGCGGTATATCTCTTCCAACCCGCGATTTTCAGGAATAACTTCCCCCTTAACAGTAAGTGTTGTTACCCGGTTTTTGGCATTGCTGATCACGGATACGGTTTTGCTGAACGGGCCCGGCCGGTTACGGGGATCATATTTTACCTGTACTTTGCCATTCTGTCCGGGGATGACAGGTTGCCGGCTCCATTCGGGACTTGTGCAACCACAAGTCGCTTTTACTTCATTTATAATCAAAGGCAGTTGCCCCGTATTTTCAAACATAAAGTCATATGAAACCGGCCCCTTTTTTTCTTGTATCTTACCAAAATCATACACGATATTCTCAAAAGAAATCACAGCTTTATCCTGGGCATTCAGATGTAATATTGTTATAATTAATGCCGCGATTAAAATGCCTGTTCTTCTCATAATAGTATTTATTGGAGAAACGAAAACCTTAACTATTTGTTACGCTCTGACAAAACTACAAATTTTTATTTCTATTCTGACATGTTGATTATTGCATTATTACAATAATGAACTAACTTTATACGGCCTAATTTCCCTTGCAGGTGAGCTATGATGAGTAAATACCGGTTTTTAAAAATAGCATTGTTATTGGTATCCGGCACATTACACGGCCAGTTTTACAATGGTCATCAGATGGAGTTTGGAAAAAACAGGGTGCAGTATAATGATTTTTACTGGACATACTTCAGATATGAAAAATATGATGTTTACTTTAATCAGGACGGGCGGGAGCTGGCTGAGTATACAGCAGATTACGCGGCAAAGGAGATACCCCTGGTAGAGAATTTTTTTGATTACAATCTTGATAAGAGGATCATATTCATCGTTTATAATAAGCTTACTGATTTTCGGCAGAGCAACATAGGGTTGGTAACCGGGAAAACGGATTACAATATTGGGGGTGTAACCAACATAAGTAAGAACAAGGTATTTCTTTATTTTGAGGGTGATTATGACAAATACGAGAAACAGATCCGTGCAGCCATTGCAGAAGTCATGATCTATGAAATGCTTTTTGGTTTCCAGCTAAAGGATAATGTTACTAACTCCACTCTGATCAACCTCCCTGAATGGTATACCCGGGGACTGATCTCATATGTGTCTGATAACTGGAATATAGAGATCGAGAACCGGGTTAAAGACGGCATACTGACAGGCAGATTTGAAAAATTCAACCGTTTACGGGACGAAGATGCAAAATATGCAGGACATTCATTCTGGAGATATATAGCCGAAACCTACGGGGAATCTGTTATCCCTAATATAATATATCTTACACGGATAAACAAGAATTCCAATTCCGGCTTTTTGTATGTACTTGGGTTCCCCATAAAAGATTTGTCATACGACTGGATGGGGTATTATATGAACATGTTTACTGATGACAGTACGGAGCGTGAATTACCATCAGAAGGTAGGATCCTGAAAAGACCGAAAAAACGCCGTGTATATTACGAGATAAAGATAAACCCACGGGAAAACCATATCGCTTATGTTACCAATGAACTGGGTCAGTATAAGATCTGGCTGTACAATACACAAACCAGGAAGAAAAAAAGGCTTTTGAAACGTGAACACAAGCTTGATCAGATCCCCGATTTCACTTACCCGGTCATAGGATGGCATCCTTCAGGAAAGATTCTAACCTTCTTTACTGAAGAAGAAGGAGGGATCAAGATGTACTATTATACCCCGGAAACCAAAGAGCTCGTGGTGAGAAATTTTTTATACTTTGATAAAGTTCTTGATTTTGCATTTTCAAAAGACGGATCAAAACTTGCTTTGTCAGCAGTACAAAACGGACAAACCGATATCTTTATCCATACTCTCGCCTCGGCAACAAACCGGCAGATCACCGATGATGTGGCAGGCGATTTCAATCCGGGGTTCGTAAATAATTCGGAACAGATTATTTTCAGCTCAGACCGGCTGTCTGATACCCTCAGTGTTGAAAATGAACGTAAGACACGTGCATTTACAAATGACCTGTTCATATATGATCTCAAGACCGGTAATGACGTGCTCATGCGTCTTGAAGACTATGAATATATCAACAAAGTGCAACCCCATGAAGTGGAAGACAATAGTTTTATTTCGATCAATGACCGCAATGGTATCAGAAACAGGTACATTTCAAAATTTGACAGTACCATCAGCATGGTAGACACCACCGTTCATTACAGGTATTATGCACAAAGTGCCCCGCTGACCAACTATTCGCGGAACATACTGGAACATGATTACAACGAAAGGACAAATACGGTCGGAGAAATTATTTTTCATGACGGCCGGTACCATATGTATCATAATTCTTTAACTGAGGAACCCATTGATGATGAACAGATCTCAATAACAGCCTATAAGAAAGACATGAAAGATGAATTTGCCAGGAATGACAGTTTAAGGAATATAGAAAGGGAAATCATCAGGATTGATAATATCAGGGACAATATGATCATCACCAGGGATGATACACTGACGGTAGATCCTTTCCCCATTGATATTAACGATTATATTTTCGAATCGGAGAAACTGAATTATTATAATGAACAGTTCAAAGACCAGAATATTGATATCACTCTTGATACTATCGAAGAAAAAAGGCCCCGCCCAAGGATATACCAAACCGCCTTTTATCAGAATTTCCTTGTAAACCAGATTGATTTCAGTTTTCTTAATGCTTCATACCAGGCTTTTACCGGGGGGGCGGTTTACTTTAATCCCGGAATGAACATTCTTACTAAAGTGGGCACTAATGATCTTTTTGAAAATTATAAAATCATCGGGGGATTCAGATTGCCACTTGATTTCGACAGTAATGAATTCCTGGTAAGTATCGAGGACCTGAAAGGCAGGTTGAACAGGCAAATTATATTTCACAGGCAGGCTTTTAAAAATGTGGTTGATGAATCTTACCTTATAAAAACACATACACACGAAGTATCGTTGATATTCAGGTATCCGTTTAACCAGGTAGCCTCATGGGTTCGAACCCTGACGGTTCGTAACGACCGCACGGTATTTCTTTCAACCGGGACACAGGCATTGAATAAATCAAACATTTATAAGACATGGGTCGGACTTAAAATGGAATACATTTTTGATAATACCCGCCCGCTTGGAATAAACATATTGGCCGGAACACGCTATAAAATTTTCGGTGAATTATACCAGCAGGTCAATGATAACTTTGACAATCTTATTGTACTTGGTGCCGATTTCCGACATTATACCCGTATACACCGGAATCTTATCTGGGCAAATCGTTTTGCGGCCAGCACATCACTTGGCAGCAGCCGGCTTATCTATTACCTGGGTGGTGTGGACAACTGGACTAACCTGACCCCTTATAAGATACCTACATTTATTCCCCTTAGTGAGATAAGGATTGACGAGACCCAGAACTACGCTTACCAGGCCGTGGCAACCAATACGCGCGGTTTTTCACAAAATATCCGCAACGGGAACAGTTTTGCATTAATCAATTCTGAAATTCGCTGGCCGATCATTAAGTATATTGCTAATTATCCATTAAGCAACAGTTTTCTTGAAAATCTGCAGGTTGTCGGCTTCTTCGATATAGGTACCGCCTGGTCGGGCCCCCATCCATGGGCGGGACAAAATGCTTACAATAACGATATCATAGAGCATCCCCCTATAACCATAACGATTGACGCCGGTCGTGATCCTGTAGTTGCAGGATACGGGGCCGGTGTAAGATCACAGCTTTTCGGATACTTCATTCGCCTTGACTGGGCCTGGGGTATTGAAAATTATCAATTGTTGCCGCGTGTATTTTATTTCTCACTAAGTTTGGACTTTTAAGATATGAGTATGCAAGATATCATTTTACTGATCATTATAGGAATTACTGCAGGATTCGTTGCAGGAAGCATGGGTGTGGGAGGGGGTATTATTATCGTCCCGGCACTTGTTTTTTTTTATGGTATGACGCAACACCAGGCACAGGGTACAAGCCTTGCCGTATTGCTTTTCCCTATCGGTATCCTGGCCGCTATGAACTACTACAAAAAAGGTTATGTAAATGTTAAATTCGCCATTATCCTTATCCTGGCATTCATTATCGGTAGTTATTTCGGTTCATTGATTGCAGTCAACTTGCCTGCAAAAACATTAAAGAAAATATTCGGGCTTCTGATGCTCTTTGCCGGAATAAGAATGATATTTCAGAAATGATATTCTCTAGCCTGCAAGGCTAAACTCCCCGAATAAATATGCTACTATAACCTTATTTATTCATTTTTTTCTTTACCAAATCAATTTTAGATTTTACTTTTGCTGATTCATTTTAATCAATTACTATTTAATTCAAATATTTTTAATTATGGCATATGTTATCAGTGATGAATGCACAGCTTGCGGGACCTGTATAGATGAATGCCCTGTTGAAGCGATCTCTGAAGGAGATATATATTCAATTGATCCCGAATTATGCACCGATTGCGGTGCCTGTGCAGATGTTTGTCCGGTAGAGGCTATTATCCCGGAATAATTTACCAAACATTATAACAAATAAAAGTCCGCCTGTTGGCGGACTTTTATTTGTTATACCAACTGATTATTAATAATTATAAACCTGAACATCTCTTCCACACTTCCATGTCCAGCATCCATGCTTCAAGTTCCATTTCCTCATCTTCCGTTGCTTCACTATAATGATCTGTTTCAGCCGGATCAATCGCGTACATCCAATCCTCAATCATCATAGGCTCTTCGATCACATCTTCGATAAAAAAATCCTCTCCCTCAATCAATATATTCATGTTAACCTGCCAGGTGGCAAAATCTCTCATCCAGTCTTCCATTTCATGACTTTCCTCATATTCAAATTCAGTGCTCGCCATCATTTTTGGTGAGAAATATACCATATTTTTATTAATAAATGAGTTGGACAGGACTTGTGCATTCAAACTGACAACTGAACATAATAATATCATTATGACAATGATTGCAGACCTTTGAAGGTTTTCCGGTATATTTGTCAATGCTTTCATGGTATTATGCCTTTTAGTTGTTACCTCGGTTAATTTCATTCTGACATAACCATTACATCATTCATGCCAAACTCCATATATATTTGTATACCTGTATTTTAGCCGTATTTTCTTTGTTCGCGTAAAATGTTAAAAGTGAACGGGTATGTAACAACAGGCGTTCGAAAATGAACAGTAAAAACACAAAGCGCTAAATTACCCCCTGATCTATCATTGCATTGGCTACTTTTAAGAATCCGGCGATATTGGCACCCTTTACATAATCGACATAACCATCACGGTTAATCCCGTATTTTTTGCAGATATCATGAATGGAGATCATAATCTGATGCAATCGATCATCTACCTCTTTTCCCGGCCATTGTAGTTTCATTGCATTCTGGCTCATTTCAAGGCCCGATGTTGCCACGCCCCCGGCATTTGCCGCTTTACCCGGCCCGAATAGTATTCCTTCCTTTTGAAAGTACTCAATAGCCTCCGGTACACAAGGCATATTGGCCCCTTCACATACACATGAACATCCATTTTTTACCAGGTTACCTGCATCTTCAAGGTCAAGCTCATTCTGAGTTGCACAAGGCATGGCAATATCGCATGGTACCTCCCACGGATGTTTGCCCGGAATAAACACAGCGCTTTCAAACTCACGTGCAAATGGTTCAACAATATCCTCATTGCTCGCGCGCAGCTCAACCATGTAATTTATCTTTTCACCTGAGATTCCGATTTCATCATACACATATCCGTCGGGGCCGGACAGGGTAACTACCTTAGCTCCCAGCTCATTCAATTTGACGGTTGCTCCCCAGGCAACATTCCCGAATCCCGAGATGCATATGGTTTTTCCTTTAAGACTTTTTTTTCGGGTAGCCAACATTTCTTTTGCAAAATAAACAGCACCAAAACCGGTAGCCTGGGGCCTTATTAAGCTTCCGCCCCAGTTCAAACCCTTACCTGTTAAAATTCCTGAATTCTCAAATTTAAGCTTTTTATACATTCCGTACAGGTATCCGATCTCATGTCCACCAACACCTATATCACCGGCGGGCACATCAGTATCCGGTCCGATCATTTTCCACAATTCAAGCATAAAAGCCTGGCAGAAACGCATGATCTCTCCGTTAGATTTGCCTTTTGGCTGAAAATCGGAACCTCCCTTGCCTCCGCCAATAGGTAATGTTGTAAGACTATTCTTAAAGATCTGTTCAAAGCCCAAAAATTTTAAAATGCTAAGGTTCACACTGGGATGGAAACGTAATCCGCCCTTATAGGGACCCAATGCATTATTAAATTGTACGCGATAGCCCAGGTTAACGTTTACCTTACCTTCATCATCTGTCCATGGCACTTTAAAGATCATTACCCGGTCGGGTTCAATTAATCGTTCAATGATTCCAGCTGAGCTGAAGTGAGGATTTTGTTCGTAGATATCAACAAGCGATTCAAGCACCTCCCGAACCGCCTGGTGGTATTCAATTTCACCGGGATGCCTCAGAAGCATACCGGACATGATTGATTCAACATCCATTACTCATAGTTAAATTAAAACCGATATTTAAATTTCAGTTTAATTAACAACTTTTCCAACAAACTAACGATGATTTTATTCAGGTTTTGTAATACCTGTTTGCCCGTGAACGCTTTTCGAGGAGTTTCGCCAGATCCGGGACTTACTTTCTTTACTTTCTTATCAGGTTTTTTTGATCAATGCCACTACAATAGTATATAGAATAACCAACAGTGAAAGAAACCTGGAAATGCGACCTATATAATCACCATGTTTTGCATAAAAAGTAATTTTATCATTGGCATTGATGGTATGCCTGATTGCTCCCCTGACCCACCAGGTAAGCTTTTTCTCCACATCCCCGCGCTGATTTATAAAACTTGATATCCCGGTATTGGCCGAACGTGCAATACTCCTCCTGGTTTCAATCGCGCGGATACAGGAAATGCTGTTATGCTGCCTGTAACCCGGCGTATCTCCCCACCAGCCGTCATTCGTGACAACAAAGATCATGTTTGCCCCGTTTTTAATATAATCGGCAACAAACTCGCCAAAAACCGACTCCCAGCATATTACCGGGGCAATACCAACAGAATCCTGGGGTGAATAAAAATTTTCACGAAAATCCTGTGTGCCATGGGCCCTGAATGTTCCCCCTAACCTGAGAGTAAGCTTCTTTAAAAATTTAAGGTATTTTGCATAGGGCATTTTCTCCACGCCAACTACCAGTTTGGACTTATGATAAACAGGTATATGACCTGTTGAATCGATCTGTATTGCCGAATTAAAGGAATCATAGAAATCGCTGGTACCGGGCAAAGGCCGGGAAGTAGGAGTGGGCCTTTCATTTTTCCCGTATCTTTTATACGATATTATCCCCACAACATACTTTGCACCGGGGTAATCCCGCGTGAACTTTTTGACGAGACGTATATCGGGAATATAATCTATCTGGCTCAACCATATATTATTATTGATCGAGGTCTCCGGGGCAACAAAATAATCCACATTTTCATCACCCAGTGAATCAGCCAGATTTAACTGTATTGCAGTTTGTTCTACGCTGGGAATTGAAACAAACTTTTGATAGGGATCAATATTGGGTTGTATGACCACTATATCATAAGGCCATTCCTTTTCTTCATATGAGAAATATTTAATCAGGGAGATTAACACAGGTACAAGTATAACAAACAGTGCAAGTATTCCTGTTCCCCTTAGTTTCATGCGATATGCAGGTAAAATGGTTTTTTTAATAAAAAGATAGATAAGGATGTTCGAGAGCAATATCCATAAACTTCCGCCTAAAACTCCGGTCGCATCATACCACTGAATAAAAGGAACATTAAAAGCAAAGGCATGGCCAAGAGTAAGCCATGGCCAGGAGATCTCCCCGTTAATATATATATGCTCATAGCTGATCCAGAATATGATAAGAGCAAAATAACCAAGGCCGGAACCAAGTTTTCTTTTGCAAATATGGAACAACCAAAAAACACTGCTCATTAAAAGGGTATTCACCAAAACAGCCATCAACATGCCAACAAAAGACGCATTGTATATCCACCAGGTTGTACCCGCATTCCAAATAATAAATGCAATGAAACCAAATTGAAATGCCTTTACAAAACGGTAATCTTTCTTGTGATTATCGAGATAATCCTCTACAAAGAAAAGAGGTACCAACGCGATCAGTGCCATCAAGCCATGCCCCCATTCATACCATGCCGGGATCAAAAGCAGGCCACTCGCGAGAGAATAATATTTAAGCTTTTCCCTGTTCATTTTATTATCCTGAGTAAAGGTGTCAAAGATAATAAAATTATTATTCCCCGGTTTTGCGGCCAAGCGGTTAGTCAGCAAGAAAAATATTACGGAATTGATCTGACCGTATAGTTCGATTTTGTTTTGAACAAAGAGATTTTTTTATGTTATTTGCTGATTTTTTAAGGCAGTTTTGAGAAATTACAATAAACATATTCATAAAATGAATGTTAAAAAATCATAACACACTTATCCGGAAAAATATGACAAAACATTACCAGGACGATAATCCCTTACTTTCTGACTTTAATACCTATAAACAAACAGCTCCTTTTGACAAATTTAAACCCGGCCATTTTCTGCCGGCATTTAATGAGGCTGTCAGGATCGCAAGAGAAGAAATTGAACAGCTGATAAACAATCCCGGACCGGCTACTTTTGAAAACACCGTGGAAGCCCTTGAAAGAAGCGGGGAAAAATTATCAATGATCCAATCTGTCTTTTTCAATCTGAATGCCGCGGAAACCTCACCTGAAATTCAAAATATAGCACAGGAAGTATCCCCCGTTCTCACTGATTTTATGAATGACATAATGCTGAATAAAAAATTGTTTGAGCGTGTAAAAACCGTTCATGATAAATATTCGGGTAAGCTGATCAACAAAGAAAAAGAAAAGCTCCTTAAAGAAACCTATACGGGTTTCATCCGAAAAGGAGCCAACCTGGGTAAAGAGAAGAAAGAAAAGTTCAGGAAGATATCAAGGGAATTATCAGGCCTTACACTTAAATTCGGGGAAAACGTACTTGGCGACACCAATGAATACGCGCTGCACATCACGCGTGAAGACGACCTTTCGGGTTTGCCTCCCCAAATTATTAATGCAGCACGGCAGGAAGCCGCGGGGCGGGATCTGGATGGCTGGGTTTTTACACTCAAATCACCAAGCTACCTGCCCTTTATGAAATATGCCGGTAACCGGAAATTGAGGGAAGAATTGTTCCGGGCATATAACAGCAGGGGATTTCGAAATAATAAAAACAATAATCTGAATACCTTAAAAAGAATCATTGAATTACGGATTGAAACAGCACAATTGCTCGGCTATAATAACTATGCAGAATATGTTCTAGAGAAACGTATGGCCGGCACACCTGAAAAAGTCAGGATATTCCTTGATGATCTGTTCAGAAATTCCATGCCGGCAGCACGTTTGGAATTGCAGGAGCTGGAGGAATTTTCACGTAAGCTGGGCCATGATGCTGAAATACAGCAATGGGACTGGGCTTTTTATGCTGAAAAACTGAAAAAAGAAAAATACGACTATGACGAAGAAATGGTAAGACCGTTTTTTAAACTGGAAAATGTTCAGCAGGGAATATTTGATCTGGTAAATACCCTGTATGGAATTACTTTTCAGGAACGCGGGGATATTCCCGTATATCATCCTGATGTGAAAACATATTCCATGCATGATCGGAACAATAAATATACCGGGATATTATACCTCGATTTTTTCCCCAGAAAGGGAAAACAAGGAGGCGCGTGGATGACATCATATTATGACCAGCACGTGGATAAGAACGGGGAGAATATTCGTCCTCACGTTTCTCTTGTCTTTAATTTTCCGGAGCCATCGGATCACATTCCTTCTTTACTGAATTTTAACGAAGTGACTACTTTCCTGCATGAATTCGGGCACGGCCTTCACGGACTGTTAAGTAACTGCTCGTACCAGAGCCTTTCCGGCACTAATGTATATCGTGATTTTGTAGAACTCCCCTCCCAGGTAATGGAAAACTGGGCAACAGAAAAAGAATGGCTGGAAAAAACAGCAAAACACTATAAAACCGGCGAACAAATACCGGAAGACCTGATCGATAAACTAATTAGCAGCAGGAATTTTCACAACGGATATGCCTTTATCAGGCAAATTGGCTTTGCAATGCTCGATATGGCATGGCATACATTACAGGAGCCCCCGGATGAAAATATTCCTGAATTTGAAAAAAGTACGGAAAGACAAGTGCGATTGTTACCTGACATTCCCGAATGTATTATGAGCACAGCTTTTTCACATATTTTTGCAGGAGGATATGCAGCAGGGTATTACAGTTACAAATGGTCGGAGGTGCTAGATGCCGATGCTTTTTCTCTATTCAGGGAAAAAGGCATTTTCGATCAAAAAACAGCTGAACTGTTCCGAAAAAATATTCTTGAAAAAGGAGGAACAGAAGATCCTCTGAAACTCTATGAAAAATTCAGGGGCCGTGAACCAACACCGGAGCCTTTACTGGAACGAAGCGGCCTGAAAAAAATAAATCAGGGTGTCTGAATACTGATATTTGATGTAATTGTTCCTGTTGGCAATGCCTGACGGATATCCCTGACTGAATAATTAATGCATCATGTTTGATGTAAATGCAGAACGTCGAAAACTGAAGTTCAGCCCGGCGAAGCCAACAATGCATATTAAAAAAATGAATGTTTATATCATTTTGCCTGTAAGCTTGTATAGTAAACTTTTTTTTTATTAAATTGTGTCTGTCCTTAAAGTCCCATTTGCCGTGCTAAGCTTGTCCGAAAATTGCTCATTTACGACAAGTAAACTCCGCGTTTTCGGACTGCACGAGCCTTGCAAATGAAACTTTCTGAACAGATACATGACCGATAAAACATTTTGCCAACTTTATTGACGGACACTAAATTGGTTTTATGAACCCTGATACCCTTGAAAAATGAAAATAACTGTTGTAGGAAGCTCAAATACCGATATGATCATCAAAGTGCCCAAATTGCCTGGTATCGGTGAAACTATACTTGGAGGAAAATTTACCACTGCCCTAGGAGGAAAAGGCGCCAACCAAGCAGTTGCAGCAGCACGCGCCGGCGGTGATGTAACTTTTATATCACGTATCGGTAATGATGTATTTGGAGAAAAGTCGATTGATGGTTTCAGGAAGGATAGAATCCACGTGGATTATATAGTCATAGATCCTGACGCGCCTTCGGGAATTGCCCAGATACTGGTCAACCAGCAGGGTGATAATACAATTGCTGTTGCCCCCGGGGCAAACAGTAATCTTTCTGAATATGATGTTATTGCCGCAAGGGATATCATTCTGAATTCGGATATTGTCTTGATACAACTGGAAATACCCCTTAAAACTGTACAGTATACAGCAAAACTAGCTTGTGAAAATGGCGTTAAAGTCATACTGAATCCCGCACCTGTCCATGCACTTCCTATTGAACTGCTGAAATCAGCCTTCATTCTTACACCCAATCAGGCAGAAGCTGAATTACTTACGGGAGTAAGAGTGGAAAATGAAAATTCGGCCGAAGATGCCGGCCGTATCCTTATCTCTAAAGGAGTGAATAAAGTAATCATTACTATGGGGCGTGAAGGCGCACTTGTTCTTGACAGCAGCGGCTCAGAACTGGTTACCGGCTATAAAGTGAATGTTGAAGACACAACAGCTGCAGGTGATGTTTTTAACGGGGCTCTTGCCGTTGCAATAGCTGAAAAACGAAATATCTTTGATGCGGTAAGGTTTGCCAATGCAGCAGCCGCTCTTTCGGTAACCCGGCTTGGCGCCCAGCCTTCAGCCCCGCTACGTGAAGAAATCGAAGATTTTCTTAAGGAATAGATACCCTTTATTTAGAGTCTGTCTATAAACTCGCAGTGTTTGTTCAGAATGTTCGAGATCAAGGCGCGCGAACATTTTAAACCGCAGTATACTAAAGTATTCGAGGATTTAAAATGTGAGCAGCAACGCAGATATCGGACATTATGGACAGACACTATTTAAGTAATATCTGTCCATAATGTCGATATCTGCGGTACTCTTGTCCGAAAAATGTTCTTTTGAGTCATTTAACTCCGCATCAGGCTATTATATGGAATAGCATTGTTATTATTAAATACTATTGTTATTTATATATGCCTTCAAAGGGCCAATTGTTTCGAACCGCTCCCCAAGCGGTTCGACTTACTTTTTTGCTACAGCGAAAAAAAGTAAGCAAAAAACGCCGCCGCTGACAGGATTTTCCTAAAAAATCAAGGTGATAACCTAAAAATCGAGAACTCCTTACGTCAGACAGCTCGATTTTTTAAACGGTGATCACCTTGATTTTTTTTAACGGAAAATCCTGAATGCGGGGTCCCGTTTTGTTGTTGGTTGATCTGGAAAGGATGCTACCCTCATAAACTTACAATACTTTATGATAACCTGTGCTATGGCAGAAGGAACACATAGCTCATCCGGATTTGTACCCGAACGAAGGAAGCTAATCTGGATATTTCTTTACCCTACTCCAGGCAGATGAAGCCGTTGTTCCGCAATGCCCACTTTCCTTAAAATCAGCATAAAGTTATGCAGTAGCGGGGCCCGTCTCAGAGAAATCGCGTAAGATTTCAAGGAAGGTTTTCGTTGCAGAGGCCCTGGAGGAACCCTGTCAGAGCGACGACGAAGGAGGAGTGAGTTTGGGTTCCGCGGGGAGAAAATCTTCCGTAGCAAATCAAGCGATTTTTATGGAACGGTGACTTTTTTGCTAACTTTTTGGGTGGCAGCCAAAAAGTTAGTCGAACTGCCTCGCGGGCAGTTCGAAATCACGGCTTGCGGGAATGCATATTGAAACAATGCTATTCTATATAATAGCTCCGCATCACACGTACGCGTTACAAAAGCGCGCGAGTATGCTCTCCTCTATATTATTTAACATATTAACAATAAACCTATATTTGCATGTCAATGTGGCATATGTTTTTCGCCCAAAGCTGCCATTATAGCAGAAAATATGTATTGGTACATTACTTGCCCTTCTTACCTTGAAAATAGAAAATAAAAGTTTAACCCGTCTGCTATGAACGCAGACCCAAATTATAGGAGGAACGAATTATGTTACCTTTAATAAAAACAAGAACAGCATGGCCTAATTTAATAGATGAATTATTAAATGATAATTTTTTACCGGGTTTTCACACCGGTGAACAAGGTACTTCAACACCTGCAGTAAATATTATCGAAGAAAATGATAATTACCGGATTGAAGTTGCCGCGCCGGGCTTATCCAAAGATGACTTTAAGATCACAATTGAAAACGACACGCTTACCATTTCATCGGAAAAAGAAGAAAAACACGAAAGTGATGACGAAAAAGTAATGCGTCGTGAATTCAGTTACAGTAATTTCTGCAGGTCATTCGTATTACCGGAAGGTGTAAATGAAGAAAAGATCAAGGCCCGGAACAAAGACGGAATTCTGCAGGTCGAAGTTCCCAAAAGGGAAGAAGCCAAAGTAAAACCTGTGAAAGAAATTAAGATCGCCTGATTTTCATAAGGATAAGTTTTTGAGGGAATGCCATCATACTTCGGTATGGTGGCATTTTTTTGTTAAAAAATTATAAAAAATTATAAAATATGAGTCGAATTTATTTTTTTTGTGGTCAATAATAAAATTAAAACCGGAATGATATCTTTACGACATAATTTGTAAACTTTTATTCAATATAACTTATATGGATATAGTTGTTGAGAACATAACAAAGAAGTACGGGGCACAACGTGCCGTGGACAATGTTTCCTTTAAAGTGAGAACAGGCGAGGTCCTTGGTTTCCTGGGGCCTAACGGCGCGGGGAAAACAACCACCATGAAAGCGATAACCTGTTTCCTTATGCCCAATGAAGGTGATATAAAGGTGGGTGGTTTATCTATCAGGGAAAACCAGATTGAGATTAAAAGAAACATAGGCTATTTACCTGAATCAAATCCACTGTATCATGAAATGCCTGTGATTGATTACCTGGGGTTTGTTGCAGACCTGCAGGGAATTAAAAAAGATAAAATCAGTGACCGTATTCTTGCAATGGTCAACACCTGCGGACTGGAGGGAGAAAAGCACAAAAAGATAGGTGAACTGTCAAAAGGATATCAGCAAAGGGTCGGGCTTGCACAGGCATTGATCCATGACCCGGATGTACTGGTGCTTGATGAACCTACAACCGGACTTGATCCTAATCAGATAATTGAAATACGTGAACTGATCCGAAAAATAGGACGCGAAAAAACGGTCATACTTAGTAGTCACATCCTGGCTGAAGTAGAAGCTACCTGCGACAGGATCCTGATCATTAACAAAGGAAAGATTGTGGCCGACGGAACATCGAACCAACTGAGAAAACAGTCACAGGGAAAAGAAATTCTGAAGGTATCTATTGAAGGCCATGACAGCAACACTATATACAAGGCACTACAGTCTGTTCAAGCTGTCGAACTGGTGGATATTATTTCAAAAAGCACCAATACCTTTGAAGTGCAGACCAAGCCCGGTGATTCCTCCCGCCGGGAAATATTTCAGCTTTGTGTTGATAAAGGATGGTATCTGACTGAGCTAACACCAACTGAAACCAAACTTGAGGATGTATTCCGTGAGCTGACAATGAATTAATATAAAATAAATTGACTAAAGGAATAAACCAATAATTCAAAAATATTAAAACCAAATACTAATGCGACAAATATGGATCATAAGCAAAAGGGAACTTAATTCATTTTTTGATTCACTGCTGGCTTATATAATGATCATTGCCTTCCTGGGCTTCAGCGGCTTTTTTACATGGTTGTTCGGGCGCGATGTTTTTATGGTGAAACAGGCCAGCCTGGAATCATTTTTCGGGGTAGCTTACTGGACATTGTTTTTCTTTATCCCTGCCCTTACCATGCGGCTGATAGCTGAAGAAAAAAACTCAAACACTCTTGAAATGATACTAACCAAGCCGGTTTCCGACTGGCAACTGGTTACCGGAAAGTTCCTTTCAACACTGTTATTGATCGTGATCACTCTTGCACTTACTTTACCATATTATATCACTATTGCCGGGATAGGACCAATCGATCATGGTGCTGTATGGACAGGATATTTCGGTTTGGTATTAATGAGTGCAGCCTATATCAGTATAGGAGTATTTGCGAGCAGCATCACAGGTAACCAGATAATTGCATTTTTAATTGCTCTGCTGATCGGGATATTCTTTCATTTGTTATTCGGATTACTGGCTCATAACTTTCCCGGAACCGTGGGCAATATACTGAACTATCTCAGTCTTGACACTCACTACGAATCGATCACACGGGGTGTTATTGACTCAAAAGACCTGATATACTTTCTGTCGGTGATCATCCTCGGGCTTATAGGGTCTGAAGCGGCATTAGCCAAACGAAATGCAACCGACAATTAAACCCGGCTAAGAATAAAAAATTCATGTGACTTTAAAAAATATAAGATACATATGACATCAAAAAAAACAATAATATATACGGTTTTGCTCATAACCGGTGTGCTGGTTTTGTTGAACTTTCTTTCAAACAAATTCTTTTTCCGGCTTGATCTTACTGAAGACAAAAGATATACATTAAGTGATGCCACGAAGGATATTTTAGAGAACCTGGAAGAACCGGTTACCGTCACGGCTTATTTCTCGGAAAATCTGCCCACGGAATATGACAAGGTCAGGAGGGATTTCAAAGAACTATTAGTGGAATATTCCACCCTGTCAGGCGGTATGTTAGTATATGAGTTTATCAATCCGCTTGAAAATGAGGAAACAGAAAAACAGGCTGTACAGGCCGGAGTAATGCAACAGCAGATACCCTCACGCGAAAAAGATGAAATAAAACTGCAGAAAGCATTTACGGGAGCAGTCATTCAAATGGGAGAAGATGAAGAAGTCATCCCTGTCATTGAATCAGGAACCGGAATGGAATATAAACTTTCCACATCCATAAAGAAACTTTCGGTTACCGATAAACCCCTGGTTGGCTTCCTGCGCGGTCACGGCGAACCCTCAATCAGGCAAATGCAGCAGGTGTTGTACGAACTGGAGATACTGTACCAGGTTGAAAGAGTGACCTTAACCGACTCAACCACGGCCTTGGACAAATATCATACAGTGGCAATTATTGCACCTGCCGATTCATTTCCATCATCCCATATTTCTCA
The DNA here is from genome assembly GCA_964492185.1 of uncultured Bacteroidales bacterium. GTDB lineage: Bacteria > Bacteroidota > Bacteroidia > Bacteroidales > UBA10428 > JAFGSZ01. The sequence goes on from CAZBJH010000040.1 coordinate 17,131, forward strand.
GATCAACGATTACTTGAAACGGGGAGGGCGTTTATTCATTGCTCTCGACAGGGTAGATGCCGATCTGAATAACAATCCCATGGGGTATTCGGTAAATACGGGACTTGAAAACTGGCTCAGCTCCCTGGGGATCCAAGTAAACAATAATTTTGTCATTGATGAAACATGTGTCCCCGTCAGCGTTCAAATGCAACAGGGGCCGTTTGTCGTGACACAGCAAATCCAGTTTCCATATTTTCCATTGATAACAAATTTTGAAGATCATCCCATTTCTTCGGGACTTGAGCAGGTTGTCTTTCAGTTTGTCAGCTCGATCAACTATTCGGGGGATACATCACTTGTTTTCACTCCTTTAATAAAAACATCGGAAAATTCAGGCACTCAGCCGTCAACAACTTATTTTAACCTGCAAAAGGAATGGACTGAAAACGATTTCCCTCTTTCAAATCTTACTTTGGCCGCGGCCTTGGAGGGCAGTATCAACAACAGTGTTAATACAAAATTAGTGGTTGTTGGCGACGGCAGTTTCCCCGTTGGAGGCGGGGAAGGCCGGCAAAACCAGATAAATCCTGACAATGTGAGCCTGATGGTTAACTCGATCGACTGGCTTTCGGATGACACGGGACTTATAGATCTGCGTACGAAAGGTGTTACAAACCGGCCGCTTGATGAACTTGAAGACAGTAAACGCACTTTTCTTAAATACCTGAATTTCCTCCTGCCGATCCTGCTGATCGTCATATACGGAATATTCAGGACACAACGACGGCAAACTTTGAGAATTAAAAGAATGGAGGAAGGTTATGTTCAATAAAATCAATACCAAAACACTGGTCACAGTATTTATAATCTTACTGATAATTGTAGTACTGATATTAATAAGCGACAAGAAAAAAGGCCACAGGTCATTTAAAGCCGACCTGGTTGAACTTGATTCAGCTGGATTCAATAAAATAACTATTTACCCCCGGTCAGATAACCAGCCGGTAGAGATCAAAAAACATAACGGCCAATGGATGGTAAAATCAAAGGACACATATTATCCTGCCGATGAAGCGGCCGTGGATCACATGATCTCGGAAATGATGCGATTGAGGGCACGGAGGGTGGCTGCCACAAGCAAAGATAAATGGGAACAGTATGAGGTAACTGACTCACTTGCAACAAGGGTTAAGGTAAATGAAGATAAAAAATCATCCTTCGGATTGTATATAGGGAAATTTTCATACCAGCAACCTGAAAATCCGGATCCCTATTCGCGGCAACAAGGCAAAATGACTACATATGTCAGGTTAGCAGGTGAAAAAGAAGTATATGCCGTAGAAGGATTTCTTGGAATGACATTCAACAGAAAAGTCAGTGACCTGAGAAACAAAACCGTGATCAATTCACCACATCGTGACTGGACAAGGCTAAGCTATAATTACCCGGCAGATAGTTCTTTTATTCTTCAAAAAGAAGGTGATAAGTGGATGATAGATGGCATAGCGGCCGATTCAGCATCGGTAGTGAACTATTTCAGCCGTATTTCAAGGTTGTCCAGCACAGATTTTGTTGATAATGCATCACCGGGTACTTCATCTCCCCTCTTCACAATGACAATTGAAGGCAATAATTTTGAAAAGCCTGTTGTTGTGAATGCTTTTCCCACAGACAGCACTCATAAGTATCTGATATCAACATCTCAGAATGAAAATATCTATTTCAGCGATGTAAAAGCGGGCCTTGCAAATAAGATCTTTAAAGGAAAGTCAGCATTTAAAGCAGAGTAAATGCCCCCTTTACATTAATGACTTAGCCTGCTATTGGCTTCGCCGGGTTAAAGGTTCATAAAAATGAATGAGAATTATGTAATATATTTATGTCCGGAACAACTAAAAATCCTTTACCCTGTTGAATGACAATGCATTGAGCAGCCAACGCGGTAAGGCTTTTTGTGGTTTGCGTTTTTGGAGGTCGAGGTACCAGCCAATGGTTTTCCAAATCGGTATTTTGTGTGTTTCAACAAATTCAATTAATGTACCATCAGGATCTTCAGTGTAGGCAAATGCCCCGGCCGCTTCACCCATATCGAAAGAATCACCTGTATCCACGGTAAAGGGACATCCCTTCTCGTAGCATTCTTTTCGCAATAACCCCATACCTGATATATCAAAGCACAGGTGAATAAATCCCAGATCACCCCAGTACCGTTCCTGGTATATCTTTTTGGGTTTACGTTCAATAGATTGTATCAGCTCAATCTGGCTGCTGCCAAAAATAGGGCTGAAAGCACCAAGCCGCGGCTTACTGTGGCGTAGTAATACCCTTCTTATCTTTTGATCTCCCCCGGGAAGGACAGCGAGATCTTCGAATATTCCTGTTTCATCATATATCATTTCATCATATCCCAGGATACCGCCATAGAAATCAAGTGAAGCTTCCATCTCCGAAACACCAATGATCGCCCCGTAGGAAGCACCTGTCAGTTTCTTCTCATTTTTAAACCAGGAGCTACTTGGTACAATATGAAAAATATTGCCATAAGGATCTTTCACAAAGAAATGCTCATTCCCTTTGGGGTCATTTTGAACACTTCCAGGTATATCAAGGCCTTTCGATTTAAATCTGTCATATGTCTTTTTAATATCCCTGCTTTTTATCTTGGCTGAAAAAATGCCAAGATCACCAAGCTGTATATTAAATTTAGGTGACAGTGGTATCCTGTCCGTATATTGCCAGATTTCAAAACCACCGCCTCCCTGCATGTTGAGTGCAAGCGCTGCATGGCGCTTTTGCGGTTTTCCTCCCGTGTAAGGCAACATTAATTCTGCAACAGCCGCTTCTTCAAACATACGTATATCTACTCCAAAATGCTCCTTATACCATATCCAGGCTTTCTTAACATTCGGGACACCAATACCTATCTGCTGTATCCCGCTAATAATTTTCTCCTTCATATTCAATTATGATCAATGAAATTATTATATAAATAGTGTCTGTCCATAATGTCCGATATCTGCATTGCTGCTCATATTTTAAATCCTCGAATACTTTAGTATACCGCGGTTTAAAATGCTCACGCGCCTTGATCCCGAACATTCTGAACAAACACTACGAGTTTATTGACAGACACTAAATATAGTGAATATTATTTATTTTTGGAAGTGGATAAGGTGGTGAAAATATTGCTTTGCATGCACTAATGCATTGACAATATTATCATGTTCGCCTTACACGGCTTACCAGCCGGTAATACAAAACCGGTAAAAATCTTCGGATATAAACCATCAGGGGTTCCTTACCCCCGATCAAAAATTCCTTTTTTTCTTTTTCAAGCGCCCTGACTATCTTTCGGGCAGCTTTTTCAACATCCATTCCCTGTGCCTGACCGGAATCCATGATTCCGTATTTCTTACCTTCCTTGTTTACAGCGTTGACCGATATGTTTGTTCGTATTCTTCCGGGCACTATTAGTGTAACTTTAATTTTTTTATGCTGCAGTTCGGCACGTAAAGTATCAAAAAAACCGTGCATGGCATGTTTTGATGCTGAATATGCCGACCTTAGAGGGAATCCGAATTTTCCTACCACAGATGTTACTGCTGCAACATGTCCTCCTCCCTGTTCGATCATCCGGGGAAGCACTGACTTTGTCAAGGCAACAGAACCAAAAAAATTCGTTTCCATCACTTTCCTGTCCACTGAAACAGGTGTTTCCACGATATAAGAACGCTGGCTGATCCCACCGTTATTTATCAGCAGGTCAATCGTGGGAAATGATCGCAATACCTTATTGCTGACTTCAACAATTGATTTTTCATCACTCAGATCAAGTCCGAATACCGCGCATTTTGAATTCATCTGTTCGCACCTGGTTTTTACATCATTCAGCTTATCAGTATCGCGCGAAGATAGAACGAGTGTATTCCCCATTTTTGCAAGCCTAATTGCCAGTGCCTCACCAATACCTGATGAAGCTCCTGTTATCCAGATTACTTTATTCCTGTATCTCATCCATTATTCCCGTTATATCATTTCGTATTTTCTGCAAATCCAGTATTTTCCTGTTTCCGCGTTTCACCAAAATGGCATACCTGAATCGCCCAAGCAGTTTCTTCCAACGGACAGCATATCGAAAAGCAAAATGCCCCGTAAACGGAATAGTTAAAATATACACCGGCATAAGCCATAAAGGCCTGATAAAAATTATCGCCAATATCATCAATAAAAGATAGTAAAGCAATACTATGATAAGTCCCGCGCCATACTTTACCGAACTGTGAAACTGTGCATCTTTGATATTCTTTATTGTAAAAGAGGGAACCTTATAAGGTATGTAATTATTGATAAGTCCCAATACAAATAAAGGAAAAAGCAGAACAAGGCCTAAGCCTTCAAGTGTAAGAAGCAATAGTGAATATTTTTTTTTCCTGAAAACCCAGTCCCGCAGGTTAAGATCGGATACCCCGTGCCGGTATTGTTTCATAAGCACATTCATGTTATCCAGCTTACCCGTGTCCCTTTCGCGATATTTTTCAAGTAATTCTATCATTTTTTTATCCGCCCTGAACCGGTCATATAATGATTTCCCCTTTATATTCACGCGTTGCCTCATCCGGTCATTATAAACTCTTCGCAAATCCATATACAAGTCATAGTATTCCTCAGGCTCAATATGGATCATGTATTTCTTCATCTCCCCGCTTAATCTTTCGCGTAAACGGTTTATCCCGACAGCAGGATTTTCACGATAAACAGTATAATACTCCGAAATATCAAAAGGTTCTCCATAGTTTACCAGCAGGGTACTCCCGAAATTCTGATAATGGCCGTAATCCAATCCAACAGGTTGTAACATTACACCCGGCTTATCACCATAGTCTTCCTGCACACGGAAGGCCATCCTGAAAATACCTTTAACAAGCGGCCTTAATCGCCTTTTATCTCCATGATTTCCTTCAGGAAAAATAACGATCTGCGTTTTATTCTTCCTTAATATTCTTAGTGTAAGGTTGAAAATTTCCTCGTTTTTTTTCAGATTTACTGCACCGTCACGCATACGATACATAGGTATTATTTTCAAGAAAGTCAGTATGCGACTGATAACAGGATTTTTAAAAATATCAGCACGGGCGATAAATACTGCCTGCTGCTTATTTGATACTACTATTGACAATGCATCCATTAATGCATTCTGATGATTAGGCGCAAAAATAACCGCCTTATCCGCGGGTACACGATGAAGATTCTTTACAGAAAAATTCCTGAAATATGATTTATATGACCATTTAACAAAAATGTTTTTTACAAACCAGTAACCCGGCGACCATTTATCAATCTTATCCCACTTCATATTCCAGTTAATATTATGTTCGATTCATTGCCATATAATAAATAATCACTGATCCTTGTATACTCAAAATGTTATCACCCTTTTTATAAACCGGATTCTCTTCGAACTACCTATTCATGTATCATGTATGGAACAAATGCAGGGCATATTCATATTAATCATTCACAGGTATTTTCGACCAGAGAAATGCAATTCCCAAACCCGACAAGATATGCCATATCCCCCACCAGGCCGCTATAAATGCCATGCCACCTATTGCAAGTTCGGGAGGGAATATCTTCGGATTAAACAACAAAACAAGAGCAAGTCCTGAATTTTGTATCCCCGTTTCTATCGTTATTGATCTGCGATCTCTTATATTCCTTCTGGTAAATGTTGCGAACGAGTAACCAGTCAAAAGTGCCACAGCATTGTGCAACAGTACAATAATAAAAATAAAGTAGATATGTGCCAGGAAATGATCATAATTCTTCATGAAAGCCAGCAACACTATGATTAAAAACAAAAGAACGGAAAGATTCCGGATAGGTCTGATTATTTTTTGTGTAAGGCGGGGAAATCTGGAATTAAATATCATTCCAATGATCAATGGTATTCCAAGCAATAAAAATACGGTCTTAAACATCTGCATCGGATCAATCTCCAGAGGTTGTAATAAAGTTCCCGAATCGAGGTGGGAAACCACATTGGTATACAGGCCTCCCCAAAATGCAAAATTAAGCGGCGTAAGGAATATCGCACCAATAGTAGCTACTGCTGTCAGGCTGACTGATAGCGCTGCATTACCTTTAGCCATGGCCGACATAAAATTTGAAATATTCCCGCCGGGGCATGAAGCAACCAGTATCATACCCATACCAATAGACGGTGTTATCAGTTCCTTAAAAATGACAATAAGTAAAAAAGTCATCAGGGGCAACAGAAAAAACTGGGAAATTACTCCGACAACGGGGGACTTTGCATTCAGTATCACATGCCTGAAATGGCTGACTTTAATTTCAAGTGCCACCCCGAACATAATAAATGCCAATGTAAGGTTTATAGCCAAAAGGCCTTCAGGGGTGAAATTCAGCCTGATCTCATCAAGGACTTGTAAAGACTCAATCATATGTGTCAATTTGTTAAGTCGTGGGTTATTAGCGCATTTGATGACGGGGTTCAGTGAACTTTATTAATGTAGATTAGTTGTTACTAAATAGTGTCTGTCCATAATGTCCAATATCCGCGTTGCTGTTCACATTTTAAATCCTCAAATACTTTAGTATTCTGCGGTTTAAAATGTTCACGCGCCTTGATCTCGAACATTCTGAACAAACACTATGAGTTTATTTACAGACTCTAAATATACATTAATAATGCAGGCTAATAATTCAGGGGTCTAATATAATAAAAATTATTTACCCTGAAGACATTAGGCAGGGTCAGCTGAAAAAAGTCTGTAGTGCATCAGATACAAGGCGGCAAAGCGAAGGTTTATAATAATACTGCAGACTCCGTGTAATACAAGTCATAATAATACCGGCAAGGCATATGAACAGGCATAAGGCAAAAAAAAGATCATTGATCGTACTGTTTGACGGTGACTGTGCAATATGTTCCCGCACCATTCATTTTATAACCCAAAGGGCTCCTGCAGACCATTTTGAGTTCATACCCCTTAAATCGGACAACGCGAAAAAAATGTTAACCCCGTGGTCAATTGACCCGGAAAAAATTGATTCTGTCTTATTAATTGAAAACAATAATGTATATGGCAAATCAACCGCTATACTCAGGATCATGAAGCATTTAAAGGGATTATGGCCTGTATTGTGGTTTTTTATTATTGTACCACCTCCTTTACGTGATTATCTATATGACAGATTTGCACAGCATCGCCATCGATTTTCAAAAATATTTAAAAAATATATGTAATTTTACTATTCAGTATACAAACAGGAAAAACTCTTAATACTCATAGCTCTTTTAAAATGAAAAAACTACTTGTTATCTGTATCTTATCAGGCTTTGTATTCCTTTTAAAAGCACAGGATACCACGGCCGTAGACACAACAAAATTCTGGAAATTTGGTGGCGTTGGTACCCTTTCGTTCTCCCAGTTATATTTTTCAAACTGGTCGGCCGGCGGTGAAAAAGCTATGTCTGCAATTGGTATATTCAATGCAACGGCAAACTACACGAAAGATAAACTGAGTTGGGAAAATGCCCTGGATCTTAACCTTGGTTTTGCACAACAGGGTGAAGGCGATCTGGTAAAAACAGACGACCGCATAGAATTTGCTTCAAAGCTTGGTTATAAAGCATCTGAAAAATGGTATTACACGGCACTGTTGGGTTTCCAAACACAATTCGCCGAAGGATCTGATCCCGCTAACCGTGATTCGGTAATTTCAGCATTCCTTGCTCCTGCATACCTGAATTTTGCAATTGGTATGGATTATAAACCCGGGAAAATATTCTCATTGTTTATGTCACCACTAAACAGTAAAACAACGATCGTGAGCCATGAAGAATTTGACGACAGGAAAGCTTACGGCGTTGAACCCGGTGAAAACATTTTGTTTCAACTCGGTGGATTAGTTAAAGCCACTTTCCAGAAAGAAATATTGAAAAATGTTGTTGTGAAAAGTAGGATTCAATTATTTTCCAATTACCTCAATAAACCCGGAAATATCGATGTCGACTGGGAAACAAAAATCAATATGAGTATCAACAAATACCTGACCACTAACTTTCTCATCCATATACTCTATGATGACGATAACATAAAACGCACACAAATAAAAGAACTCTTCGGAATCGGACTTACATATAAGTTCTGATCA
>CAZBJH010000041.1:0-24356 GCA_964492185.1 uncultured Bacteroidales bacterium
TTTTTCAGGTCATCCCGCAACATCTGTATCTTGTCCCTGTATTGGCCGTTTTCGTTTTTACTGTAGTTAAGTATCCTTATTTTTTCAATATCCTCAAAAAGTCCGGCTGCATCTGCCTCTTCCATTTCCTGGAACATTTGGATGGTCCCCGGGTAGATAAAAACATTATTGTCTTCCGGGTTCTTCTTTCTGAACCGGTCAATGCTTTTGCTTTGTGAGAAAACCAATACAGGAAAAACTGATATTAACAGAATGAGAAATAATTTTCGCATTTGATTTATATTAATATTATCATTTGTCATGTTGTATCAGTATATCATCCCACTGTTCGGCAACAGAAGAGCTTTGATTTTGTAATAGCCGGACAAATGCATCCAGGCTTTTTCGTGCATCGCCTACAGGATAATAGAAAGCATCCCAGTTTTCACTGTCTTCGCCGTCATGGTTCGGGATCACATGCTGAAAGTGCCACGCCATGCCAAGTTCATAATATGCACTGGAAGCCCGCCGTTCAATATCTTCAAGGTCCTTAAGCGACAGGATCCCCTTTTGCTTCCGGGTGCGGCGCAGCAATTTTCTCCGCATGATATCTGTTACCAGGGAAGGCATCTTTATTGATTTGTCAGGCGTGGAAAGATAAATGATCTCTTCCTTTGACAGGGGTGACATAAACACACTCAGCTTGTCAATATGTTTAACTCCCGGATGAGTAAGCAGCAATTTACCTATAAAGGGATTTCCTTCAAAGAACACTTCCGACCTCCCGAGCTGATCATTAAGCGTCTGCAGGTCAAGTGCCTGAAGATCACCCCGTACATCCATAACAATATAACGGTCATCCTTTTCAAGTTCCCTTATACTTTCGCGTTTTCTGAAATGGTAGTCAATACCGTCCTGTTCACCGGGGCGCGGTTCCCTGCTGTTATATAACACCAGTGGCTGCATAGGATCCCTTAGGCCGGGATAAAACCTCTTCAGGGCTCTGTCGAGCGGGCTTTTCCCCACGCACGAAGGACCGGCAACAATGATAAGACGGTTCTTTATCATATCAATAAAAATAATGTAAGAATTCCTTCTGACAAAATAATAAGGCTTAGATTTTAAAATGTTTTTATACAAGGATTTTATCACGCTGTATAATTCATTATCCCCGCGAAGCCAATTAATGCAAATTCACCTCTTCATGTGATCCCTGTATAAATGCGGTAGGATGACTGGCCTGAGAAATGACAGTACTTAAATTCATATAATATACAGACACTGTAATTTATAATTTAGTCCGGCCCGGATTGCACACAATATATCTACTCCGAATGGAATTACTAACAATACTATCCTTCCTTGTCAAAATTCATAACCAGCATTTTGCGTCTTATATGGCATTTTAATAACTTACTTCGGATTTACAATGTTAATTTCGGATTAAATAAAAAAACAATCTGAACAAAAGGCACAGCTAACTAACTGTTTATAAGGGAAAGGAAAGAAATAAAACATTAATTTTTCATACTAAAGTAGAGCATAACATACCTATTTGCATGAGCATAGGAATATAATATTCGTATATAAACTAATTGTATGCAAGGCTTAAAAAGACAGTGGTACATAAATAATTGGAGCAACAATTTGAAAAAACAGATTAAAAATATTGACTCATTGATTGAAAGTTGGTGCAAGAAAAAATTAGTTTTTGCCCGCCCGCTTCTGCCCTTCGGGACAAACCAAAATTTGCAAAAGAGTGCAACCGACCGAAGAGAGCTCACGAACACATTTGGAATTTAAAAATTTGGTGAGTAATTTTTGCAATCCCACAGACAGAAACGGAATCTATTTCTATAAATTTATGGCTTTAAAAAGAAATTAAAATATATGGCGAAGAATTAAGCGAAGCGAATCGCGAACACAATTTAAATATGAACAAAGAAGTGAGCAAAAACGGAAACAATAACGAAGAACCTTTAGAAAAACGACCCTGGAAAGCTGCTGATAAGCTCAGGAAAAACATTGATGACAGAAACATGGGTCATTTAATCAATCGTAGAACCAAAGTTCTTTCCGAAGAGGATATAGATGATATTGCCGAAACATATCATAACTGGCGAAACCCGGATGGCAATTATGAAGACATTAAAGGTTTTTGTAATTTAACGCCAATTGAACGAGTAAAAGAACTGGATTATGTGCTTACACCGGGGCGATATGTTGGTTTAGCAGAGGAAGAGGATGATTTTGATTTCAAAGAGCGATTTACACAATTGAAAAGTGAATTTGAGGAGCAATTGAAAGAAGAATGCCAGCTAAATGAGCGCATCACTCAAAACCTTACTAAGATTGATTTAAATGAAAATTAGCTTTAATATGATAATTCTAAACCAGTCGAATTCGACCTGTTGTAAAACAAATTATGTATAAAAACTATTGTAATTTTGAATGATAAACTATAAAGCAGACAAGTATTCAGCAAAATGAACTATGAAATAAAAATAGATAATGCATCGGAAACGAAAGGGACAATAGATCTTTATCGTCTGGCATTAATTGCCGACAGTATTAGAAAGGTTTCCGAAGGAGCTTTACAAATCCGTCTTAGGGGAGTTAGCTTTGCCAAAGGCAGAAAAAAAATTTCTTTGCAAGATGCTTTAAAGGTTTCTTTAACCAGTATAAAAGAAGGTAGTACGGTTTTGTATCTGGAATCTGAAAAATTCGAAAAAACGCTTGATCCCTTTCAAACCGATTTGTTCCGATGGGAAGCACAACAAGAACTTCCAAAACAAACACCAATGACTTTGTTTGTTAAATCTTTTCAGGATGCAATGAATGAGGATGACGAACAGGATTTATTGGACAAACCATTATTGCGGGAGCTGAAACAACTGAAAAATGCATTTTTGAATGAAAAGGAAACCTTTATTATTACTAACCAGGATAGTGTCCCGGAACTGAAATTGACGAAAAATGATTTTAAAAGAATCAAAGTGCTTGAGGACGAAATCCCGGAGCCCGAACTTGTAATCCTTAACGGAATAGTTGAATCGCTGAAATACTCGAAACTGAAAGTACAGATAAAAACAGAAGAAGGCATTGTAGATGGGTTTTTATCAGACAAATTATCAGCAGAAGATATTGCACCCTATTGGGGCAAGGAAGTTACCATTACGGGGACAGCACATTTTAAACCACGTGGTCGTTCGGTTATTGAAATTGAACGGGTTTTTGGGGCTGGTGAGGGAGATGCATATTTTTCAAGAAGGCCAAAATCTGAAACAGTTGAGAAACAACTGGAAAGACAAATAAGGGAAAAAGGCGGTAATCAATTAGCACAAATAATGGATAAATGGCCGGGGGACGAAACAGATGAAGAGTTTGAACAAATGCTTAAAGACCTTGACTGATGAAGAAGTTTGTGCTTGACACCGGTATACTCCTGCACTATGTAAGGCAATCTGATTTATCGCAAAAAATAGAATCAGAACTAAACCTGCTTTCACAAAATGTTGTGCCTGTGGTAGCATCAGTAAGCATTGGCGAGATAGAAGGCTTCCTGCAACGTGGACAATGGGGCGAAAAGAAAATAAAACGATTGAAAAACCTTATCTCTAAAATCGTGGTGATAGATATTACTGCCGAAGATGAGCAACTGATGAAATCATACGCAACCCTCTGGAATTACAGCAAAAATATCCTCCCCGGTGATAGACTCGGTAAATCAATAGGAATTGGACAAAACGATGTGTGGATTGCTGTGCTTGCCAAAACCGCCCACGCGGAACTGGTTACTATAGATGGCGATTTTGAACATCTTGATAGTAAATGGATAACTGTACATAAGTTTTAGATTATGAGTGATAAAAACACATACAATTTCACGGTTGGCGAACTAATAAAAATACTTCAACAATATCCCGAAGATATGCCGGTAGTGGTAAGTGGTTACGAAAGCGGCTACGAAAATCTTTATCATCCGTTGGTAAAAAAAGTAAAACACTTCCCTGACAACCATTATTGGGATGGCCAGTTTCAGATTGACGATAATGGGATAGAAGCTTTGCTTTTAGAAAGGGAGGTAAGGAATGACTGAGTGGAAGGAAGCGGAACTACAAGAGTTAACTATTAAAATAGGAAGTGGTGCGACTCCACGTGGTGGCTCAAATTCTTATAAGTCAGAAGGTATTTCTCTTATAAGAAGTCAGAATGTTTTAGATATGTCTTTTTCAAATGAAGGGTTGGCATTTATTGATGAAGAACAGGCACACGGACTTAAGAATGTAATTGTTGAAGAAGAGGATGTTTTACTCAATATCACAGGAGATAGTGTTGTTAAAGTATGTAAAGTACCTAAAAAAACATTGCCTGCCAGGGTTAATCAGCATGTGGCAATTATTAGGGCAGGTTCATATATAAAATAGTTTAGCCAATAAACCACTTTGATATTTTGTTTAATTCGAAAATACATTAACACTATGAAGAAATACATTTTTATTGTACTATTACTTCCGCAAATTGTGTTCGCGCAAATTCAAATAACGAATCATCCTTCCAAAGGTGATGAATATTTTACAATTGTTAATCAAAAGAAAAATACTTCAATTTATTTTGATACTGCAGATTATAAAGTTGTTCATAAAACAACTCAATTATTTGCTTCGGATATAGAAATGATTTGCGGTAAGAAACCGGTACTACTAACTGATAGTAGAATACTAAAAGATAATATAATTATTATTGGAACAATTGGTAAGAATCAACTAATAGATAAGCTCATTGCAGAACAACAACTAAATGTGGAAGGTATTCAAAACCAATGGGAACGATTCATCATTCAAACTATTGATAAGCCCTTCAAAGGAGTAACTAAAGCTTTGGTTATTGTTGGGAGTGACAGAAGGGGAACTGCTTATGGCATCTTCACCCTTTCAGAAAAGTTGGGCGTATCCCCCTGGTATTGGTGGGCCGATATACCGGTGAAGAAAAACAAGGAGCTGTATGTCAAAAACACATCATATACCTCTAAAACGCCATCGGTAAGGTATAGGGGAATTTTTTTAAATGATGAAGACTGGGGACTTCAACCCTGGGCTGCAAAAAACATCGACCCCGTATTAGGCGATATTGGCCCCAAGACCTATGAAAAAGTTTTTGAACTGTTATTACGTCTCAAAGGAAATATGGTGGCGCCTGCCATGCACGAATGTACCAGAGCGTTTTATACTGTTCCCGGTAACATGGAAATGGCAGATAATTATGGTATCATGATTACCACCAGTCATTGCGAACCACTTTTGTATAACAATGCCAGCGAGTGGGATAAGAAAACCGAAGGTGAATGGAACTATGCTACCAACAAAGCGCAAATAGTAAAAGTGCTTGACAATCGTGTTAAGCAGGCACATGAAAACGAGAATATATACACTATTGCTTTGCGGGGCATGCACGACGAGGGTATGAAAGGCGGTTCGGACGAGGAGAAACTTGAAATGCTTGATGAAGCAATCAAAGACCAACGTTCAATTTTGTCTAAATATATCGAGAAACCACTTTCCGAAATCCCTCAGATTTTTGTTCCATACAAGGAGGTTCTGGGACTTTACGAAAAAGGCCTTGAAGTACCTGAAGAAATAACCATTGTATGGCCTGACGACAACTATGGCTACATCAAAAAACTTAGTAATCCCGAGGAACAAAAGCGAAAAGGCAGTTCAGGCGTGTATTATCATATATCGTATCTTGGATGGCCCAACGATTATCTTTGGTTGAATACCACTCCACCTGCATTAATGTATGCTGAAATGCAAAAAGCTTTTTCCGTGGGAGCTGATAAATATTGGCTTTTAAATGTTGGGGATATTAAACCAGGGGAACTGGGAATGCAACTTTTTCTGGATATGGCATGGGATTTTAGCCGATTTAGTTTTGAAAATATCAATCAGTATCAGGTAGAAAAATTATCTGCAATTTTTGGCAATGAACATAAAGAGCAGTTGGATTACATTATGGACAGGTACTATTACCACGGTTTTACCCGAAAACCGGAATATATGACCTGGGACTGGCGATGGAACAGCCTTTTTCAATTAGAAAATATTAAAGACACGGAATTTTCATTCATTAATTATAATGAAGCCGAAAATCGTCTTGCAGAATACAATAAAATTGCAGAGATGGCAAAAGCCATTATGAATCAATTACCGGAAGAAAAGAAAGCTGCATTTTTCGAGTTGGTGTATTATCCGGTAAAAGGTGCATCGTTGTATAATCACCAAATGCTTATCGGACAAAAAAATCGATGGTATGCTACTCAGGGAAGGGCTTTAACAAACCTGTTAGCCAACAATGTTAGGCTTTTTCATGACAGTTTGGCTTCACTAACTTCAGAATACAACAATTTACTTGATGGAAAATGGAGTGGAATGATGACTGCTCCGGGTTTTTTACCAAAAGTACAATTATCTCCCACACAAACAATAGAGCTGCCAGACTCATCAGGAATGGCAATATTTGTGGAAGGTCAGAGCTCCGATTCAGGAATCAACCCGGCCTTGCCCAAATTTAACAGCCATTTTAATGAGACTTATTATTTTGAAATTTATAATACAGGCAACATCCCTTTCACATGGAATGCAAATACTACTGCCCCTTGGTTTCTGCTTGATAAAAACGAGGGAGATATTAAAGAACAAACACGTATTAATGTATCCATCGATTGGGATTTAATCCCAAATGATAATGAGGTCAATGGAAAAATAATTGTTTCCAATGACAATACCACAAAAACCATTCAGGTATGTGCTGTTCGCTCTGATAAGAACTTAAAAAATGTTTTTATTGAAAACAACGGAGTAATCAGTATTCGTCCAATTGATTTTCAACGCAAAACAGAAAAGTCGGACATAAAATTTCAGTCTATTGAAGGATTGGGATATACAAATGCTTCTCTTCAATTAGGCAGTGCAAAGTATGATGCCGGGCACGAGGCTTTTGTTGAATATGATTTTTGTACGACAGACTCTGGCGAGATTATTATTTATACATACATGCTACCACTGTTTGCAAAGGATAAATCCCATAGTACACAATATGGCGTGCAAGTGGATAATATGGATATGGTTTTGAATCATAATGATGTTAAAGAATACTCATGGGAATGGGCAGGAAATGTGATTAGGAACAGCGCTATAAATAAGACAACTGTTTTTCTTGAAACCCCAGGAAAGCATACACTTAAAATTTATTGTATTGACCCGGGAATGATTATTCAAAAAATACTCATTGACACTGGTGGATTAAAAGAATCATACTTAGGCCCAAAGGCAAAAATGATTGAATAGCAAATATTAGTTCTAACCAGCATTATTGGCTTCGCCGAGCTAAAGGTTCATAAAAATGAATGAGAATTATGTAATATGTTGAAGAACATTAAAATAACAAATTATAACCATGAAATTTATTTTTCATTCATTTTTACAAAGTGCGCCAATTTCAGGGCATCTGCTTCGTTGCGAAAGCTTCGCGGAAGGTTACTATAGCTTTAGCTTCCGATGCCTTACATTTGCCCCAAACTTGACGCATGAATAATACAGGTTAAGCTTTCGAATAAACATAGATCAAAGATTAAGAAAGAATTAACACCCAAATCCAATTATATCTAACAGGTATAGTGCTGTTATTCAGGTATTTGGTAATTTAAAATAAAAATGGTGCGGAAGTCAGGATGGAAAGATTACCAAATATACACCCGGGAGAAATTTTAATAGAAGAATTCTTAAAACCACTTAACATTACAGCTTACAGACTTTCTAAAGATACGGAAATACCACAGACCAGGATTTTCCAAATAATAAAAGGAAGAAGAAGAAGAATCACAGCAGACACAGCATTAAGATTAAGCACGTATTTTGGGAATTCTGCAAAAATTTGGCTTGGCCTTCAAAATGATTATGATATCGAAGAAGAAAAGGAAAACAAAAATAAAATATTGGAGAAAATAAGAAAAAACGCACCTTAACAAGCAAATATAAATAATTGCTAAGCAGGAAATTTGCAAGTCATTGGTTCACCGAATAAAAGTTTTTTGTATCTTGACAGTGAAACGCATTAAATGCCGCGACGAATTTATATTTGTGACGATATGGGCAACCAACCTACTGATTAATCTTCAGTTGAGTTGTTTTGCTAACGCCGAAAAGCGGACTTAAATTAGATGATTTTTAAAATTTGATAATAAATAATAACTTGTTGATAATCAAACATACAAGTTTGACGTTAGTCGGAAGTGATGAACACTTTACATAAAAAAATATCCTTCGGATTGATTGCATTATTGATAGGATTTTCCTGTTCGATAAGTAAGAATAACCATTCGACTTTACATTGCTTTCAAGAAAAAGGATTAAGTTTTTTTGACCCAACAGAATCTCCATGGCTTGATTCAAATAAAATATACACTGATTGGATTAGAAAGCCTGAAGGCATTAAAATGGTTCATGAAAGTTTCAAACGAATCGGATACCAAAAGATAATTGATTACGGGTATTTCTGGGATTGGAGTTCTGATAAAAGACTATTGAGAGAAAGAATTGATAGTTTAATTATAGCTTTTAAACTTGATTCAATTAATTCAAAATACTATAGAGAATTTTATCAAAGGCGACAAATGGAGAATAATGATGAGATTGTTTATACAACCTTACTTGATATTCAAAAAATAATTGATAATGAATCAATTTCTTCAACCCCTGCTTTTGTAAATGATACATTGGTTAATTTAGTCAATATTCAATTATCAGAGGATTCATTAAACCTATATATTGCAACACAGAATTTCGATTATTTGAAATAGGTTGGACATCACCAATCCGTATATAATATTTTGATTGAGAGATATTCATATTACAACATTGATTGGAATAGAAGCGAGCTAATCAAGGGAATAAGTGTCGATTCGAGTTGCAGTTGCATAAACCCTTGGATATAAGACAATACGAAATAATAACAACTAAAACCTAAACAAATGGAATGGGAATATAAGATTGTTTATATAAATGCGAAGAAACGAACTAGCACTGGATTGCCTGATGAAATTAATGAAGAGTTTGACAGGTATGGAGCTAATGGTTGGGAACTTGTAAAAGTTGAACCAAAATTAGATGGTGGATTTATGGCTTTCGGATTTGGCTGGATTAATCAAACAGTTGGATATGTGGCATTTTTTAAAAGATCTAAATCGTAAAAACTACTGGGCAAATATATAGGAATAGGAGCGGTCTGCAATGCCTGTAAGGCAATTTCGCGGGAACCCGGCGATTGTTAGCTGAGCTCGTCCAATGTTGTTCGGTCACGGGCTCCCGTTGGTCGGTTCGTTCCCGGTTCCAGGTTGGAATAAATCCTCTCTGCAGCATCTATGCACATAGCTACGGTTTTTAGTGATTTTTCAGGTAGTAGATATGGGATGGAGATAGAGGGGGGCTTTTAAAAAACTGTTTTTCAGGTTTTGATCTCCATGTTGAAGTGTATTTTATGCTAAAAGTTGTAACATTTAGGCAAAGAAATACCATTTCCATAATATTCATTTCATTCTCAATACTTTTGAAGCAATCTCAAAAGCTTGCGATCAAGTTTATGTCCATACCAATCTTCATATTTCACATCTTGCCTTCCTGAATCCAACATACCAAAATCACCTCGAAAATTCCACAATGCCCAACCTATATTATGGCTTGTCACAATATTCAACAGATCTTCAAACCAGGCAAGAAAAACATCGTGTGGTGTTTCATTATAGCAACCACATTCGCCACAATGCACTCCCACTCCTTGTTTTACCAAGTCTGTCCAGGGACGGTAAAACTCTTCAAGCACTTTACGGTCAAATCTTTTGCCATCAATAACACCGGGCCAGAATGGCATAGGTGCATCATCGGGATTTTTCCATACCCAACCTGCACGATAGTGGGAAATATAATGGGGGTAATACCCTCTGCAACTTTGTCCCATGGGTAAATCGATCAATTCGGGAATAACCAGTGAACCACCATCATTGCCATCAGCGATTACAATTCTATCGGCATTATGCTTCTGAATTACATCCAAACATCTCTTGGCAACTTTACGATAAATATCACCGGGAATAGGTTTAGCCGGTGCAAATTGGTCATTCATGTTCTCTTTAAAGCATGGCTCATTGACTAGATCGAAGCTTAGCTTCTCAGGTGAAACATTTTTAAACAGCTTTGCCCACATATCCCAATGCTGGTAGAATGCATTTTGTGCATCTCCGTCTTTCCATAAGTTGAAAGGTTCGTGGAAACCTGCGTTGATGCAAAAGCCGGGTGCGCGATGAAGATTAAGGCTCACATGCAAATTGTACTTATGAGCTAAATATACAATCTGTTCAACAGCTTCTACGGCTTCTTCCCTGAAATCAACAGTCTCCTCAGGAGTAATATCTCTTCCCGAAGAAGGGTCATAATTCAGATAGTTTGGATAAGCCATGGGGATACGGACAAAATCAAATCCCCAATCGGCCATCCATTTGAAATCTTGTTCAGCAGCTTTAATATTATTTGGATTGTGAACATATCGATGTGGAGAGAAATAATTAAGAATATTAAAGCCTCTCCATCGTGGTAGTTTATTTTCAAATAATTTAGTATCAGCTACTTCAAAAGCATTCAATGCAGGGTTTACTACAAGCATGGCGGTTCCAACAGCCGTTGTTTTCAAAAATAGACGTCGTTTCATATTTCTGTACTATTAGATACCTGCTACTTTATCATTTCGTTTTAAAACCGGAATCCCCTGAATGAATGAGGTTTGACTTTTACTTCATATACCATTACATCATTATCTGATGTGCGGTTTCTGAAAGCATATGTTCTTCTTAATTTACCGTCAATTTTTTCACATTGATCAACATCTGTAATTTCAGATATTTTTTCATCTAACAGAACATGAACAGTAACCTCTTCATCTAAGAATGATTGTAATACAAATGTATTGTTGTCATAAACAAAAAGGCTTACTTCGCCAGGTCCTTCAATGTTCACATTTAAGTTACCGGCAATGGCCTTACGCAAGCGATTCAACACAGGTGCAGGCAGTTGATAAAGATCAACGAAGTTATCAGGAATAGTCCACACGAAAAAACGCCCTTTCGAGTAATCAGCAGAATGAAGAATAGGCCATCCGTTGGTATCGTCAAGTGCAGAAATTATTTCCCAAGAATCGTTAGTAAAATAGTTGATTTGTGGAATAAGCATTTCTGATTGAGAAGCTGAAGGTTGACCAAAACCAACTATGAAATTTTTCACATTCGCCTTTCTATCAGTTACACGTAACTCAACAATCGACTCAATTCCTCTGCCTTGCATTGCCTTAAAGAATCCGGAAGTCACCACAACATCGTAACCACGATTGAGTTGTGCTTTGATTTTAGCAACAATATCAGGATCAAACGAGGCAGTTTCAGTGAGTAAAACGACTGGTTCATCTACCGGAAACTCAGGTACTATTTCTATAGGAATACCAATCATTCCGATGTAATTTTGCAGAAAATCCTCGCCAACAGAATGGAATGGTTTATAACTTTTTACTGCAACAGGGTTTCCTAAATAGCCAAGTAGATTGTCAACCAGCTCGAATGAATATCCTGCAGCACGAGACATTTTGGTAGGAACAAAGGATTCACCTTCACCGATTTTAATCGGGTTCATCATCTCATCAAAATTAAAAATACCTTTCCAATCAGCACGTAGTTCATCACGAATTGGCCAATCCATCTGTCGAATATCAAAGAGGGTAATTTCCCGTGCTTTGGCAAAAAGAGTGATCCACAATTGCTCAGCAAACCGGTCCATGAATCTCAGGCCACCGGTATCAACCCATCCGCCACGATTACCACCCGGTTTCAGATTTTCGTAGTACCTGATTACTGTATACCCCAAATACTGCTGCAGATGTTGGTTACCTGAACGATCTCTGGTTTCCGTACCCGTGTACAAACCATCGAAAAGAGGAGGCTCGGTTTCGAGATTAAAACCTAAGCCTTGAAAATGTTCATACCAGTTGGGATACTTGATTACTATCTCAACATCCGGATTGACTGTTTTAGCCGGATTGATTACCAGTTCAACTGCAGCTTTCCTCATCAACTCTAAGCGATAATCAGTCCAGCTTTGATCGCCTTTGGCTTCGATGCACAAATTGCATTTACAACTTGTGAAGAAGAAATCATCTAATATAAATTCATCAAAATGTCTGGCAGTATGCTCTGCTATTTCCTGCACCTTTTTCCGATCTTCAGAATTGGCGTAACAAAACGTTTGAAAATTATTACCTTCATTAACGGTGTAGGTGATTCCGCCAGCAACTTTCACTCCCCTATCCTGAAAGAATTTTTTGGCGTATTCCAAAGTCACGTCATCAACAATTAACAGGTCCCGATGCGTCTCCAGGTAGACTTTATCAATATGAACCTGATGGGATAAAGTATCCCATACAGATTCGAGCCAGCCAGGTTGAATCATCTTCTCCACTTCATAAGCACGGCAATAAACGGCTGTCTTAATATGTTTATAGGGTATAGCATAAGAAGCAATGCCAATAAATGTAAGTATCAGAAATATAAATATTCGCTTCATACTTGATTATTAATTTTGATTATTATCATGATTTTGTTGTGATCTGACTAATAACTCGAATTCCCAGTACTTCATCAACCAATATTTGTTCATTTCCACATTGTGATCTGACAACTACCGAAATTAGCAGCAGAAGGGTAATTAACAGACAAAGGATAAGAGTGGAAGGTCTCATTACCGGTTTGATAATAGTTGTTGTGCTGCCAACACCAGGAACATGTAGTGGGAAGAACCGCCGCCCATCACGTACTCAACTTGCTGCCACAAGAACGGGAATTCAAGCAACTCCGGGAAGTCGGGACGAATCAATGCAGTACCGGATACAACTCCCCCGGGAATGTAGGACCAGTCCGCGCGATTCAAGCCATACCCCACCGTGGCCGATACGGCGCCTACGCCGGAAGCAAACGAAGCGGTGTTGGAACCCGGGTGACATCCAAGTACAAAATTCAAGGCATTGTACACGTACTCGGGACCGAATATGTCAGGATAAGCGGTGTGCAGGAAGTAATGGTTGTAACCAAATCGCTGGATATTCCAGCCGGCACCCCAAATATTTGGACGATAGGGAACACCGTATGGTGTTTCAGCACCCTGTTTATCCAGTTGATCGCGGAAACCAAGCAAGGCATCCCGCAATGCTTTGGTGAAACGGGTATTGTTCATCTTTTTCTCGGCACGCCCCAGGAACCATCCTACACGCCCAATATTCCGGGTGATAAATTCAGTCTCCTGAAGCAGATAATTTTTGTATTGATCCTCACCTGTGGTGAGATATAGCTCAACTGCCGCGTGTACCTTTGATGATTTTGACATTCCTGTTTCATTCGTTATGTCAAACAGTTCACGGGCAGCATCCAGGGCCTGTGCACTCAACGTATCGTTAAAGCCTTTCAACACGCGCGATGTTGCAGCCAGGTGAGCGGATGTGGTTAATTCACGACTGGGATTGTTCTCGGTGAAGACCCAACGATCATCCTCATTACCAGGACTATTATCCGTCATCGCACCGGCATCACCCAGCATCACATATTGACGAAGATCGTTACAAATAATTCCACGATACAATCTTCCTAAAGCACGATATCCCCCAACTACGGTTAATGCACCATTTTCAATTTGTTGTAGCATGTCTGGCTTACCATCAGGTTGATGGATTTCAACAATTCGGGAAATTTGATTGATGCTGGTCGCGTCATAATCCATGTCGAAAGATTCATATGCCAATGTAAGTATATAGGTCTCACCTGCCTGTGATTCAACGCGAAGGTCAAAATCTCCCGCATCGTGCCAGCCACCGATATTTAATCCCGGAACCACATCACCAGGGTTGAACTTTGTCAGGGTTGACTCGCCTTGCACATATCCATCAATGTGATTGAAATTAACCGGAGCCATTCGGGCATCGTCCAGGTGACATAAATCATGCCAGACACGATATTTTTCGTTGACACGCATGTGGCACATTTGCACAGGAAGAAAATACTCCAATACGGGTTGCCAGACACCACGATCGTAAACATTATTCGCAATGCGGAAAACTGATGACTGGGAATCACCATAGCTGACCTGGTAGAGTCCCTCTTCTTTTACCTCTGAGAAATCAAATTTCAAGTAATTGTATCTCAGAAATTTGCCCCATTCAGTACCTTGATTTGTCATAACCTCTTTCTTACCCTCCTCGGTAATTTGATAAAGAACTGGTTGCTGACGTTTGCTGTCTCTGTTGTCCAGTTCAATCACAGCTACTTTCGGCTGATTGGGATGGTACCCTATTTGCGAAGTCTGAATCACAGGCTTGGAGAGCCAATCATCGACTATGTTGGGTGTGATAACCCACTCGATAGCGCCTTTGGTTTTGCCGGCGGGAACTTCGCCGCGGACGACAAACCAACCGTTGTTGTGGTTCATGCGGCCATCGTAAAGTATCAATTCAGTACCTTTCGATTCAATTGTAAATTTATTGTAAGGATCATCGGGGCGAACAGTAAATCGTTTTCCCACGGCGTAGGGCTCAGAGATTATATTATCAGCTATGACAGGATTATATCCGGTTCCGGTTAACTGTTCAACCGAAGCTTTTCCTTTGGGATTGAAATCACCTTGATGTCTATGATTTGTAGGTTCGTATCGTGTGGGGCCATTGGGTTGTTGCGGAAAAATACCTGTTTGGCCATCCATCATCCATGGTTTTCCAAAAAGGGTGCCAGGGAAAAGTTCCAGGTTGAAACCTACCTTACCGAGGAATTTCTCAGGAACAGGACGATCCAAATCGACTGTAACAACAATAGCAGAGCCTTCACCCCGTACATTCACCGTGTAATTAAACATGAAATCGGGATATATCATTGGATTAAAACCAGTCAAATGACGAGAAGAATCGGGAAAGGTCAAATAGGCGGTGATGGTGTTGGCATCTATATCTGCATCTCGCTTATTTTGTTTGGGTACGGGTTGCCATTGCCCCGGTGTTGGTTCCAAACGGATATCACCGTTCGTCGCCACCCGGTTGCCATGCATAATAAGAGATACCCCACCCTGATGTCCTTCGGGGTAAATATCGTCATAAGCCATTACTTCAACACCTTTGTTTTGAAAATAACCGGATACACCTAACTTAAACTCCTGACTTTTTAGCGTGCTGAATATCACCAGGCTGGTACATACCAACAAATAGAATTTTTTTTTTTATTCATTGTGTTCTAATGTATTGAATTAGTACTAAAGTACACATTTATTAGTCATCTGACCCGGGAACAAAGATATATTATTGATTCCAAGTTGCAAAAAGAAAAGATTAGTTGCATCAAAAGAAGTTATTTTTTATTTATGGTGCAGAAAGCACTACAATAAAATGTCACCCCTGGGGATGCTAACAATATAGGAATTAAGGCACGGTTGAGCAAAAAAAGAGGTGAATGATCACAAATCTTTCACCTCCTTTTTGTAGAGTTCACTTAAAGTAGTTTTTTCAATTGTGTTTTAATTCTTATGGAGCTAAACCCCTGGAATTTAGCAAGAATATATAAAGGGATTCAATACTTTTCTTCCTTGTTTTTACGGGTTATCCAGGGATGTTTTTTACTCCACTCCCGGGGCATACGTGTTTAATAGCTTGTCACCTGTTTTCCGCTATGCAACACCCTAAAAATATTTTTCGATAATATCATGTAATTCCTGCTGTTGATCATCCATGTTGAGTAACTTGGAATGGGTATGTTTGGACTCTGGCAGAGTATAAGTTATTTCGTAAATATTGTGGGTTAATTCAGCAGCTTGCTTTAGAGATAGGTTTGATTTCTCAATGTACAAGACACGTTCCAGTTCCTTGTATATGCAATATGCTGTAAACGAAATGCAAATATGAGCTACTATTCTGTCTCTTATTCTATGATAAATTGGCCGGATACGCAGATCTGTTTTCGACATTCTGAAAGCCCTTTCAATAGGCCATATATTT
Organism: uncultured Bacteroidales bacterium; assembly: GCA_964492185.1. Lineage (GTDB taxonomy): Bacteria > Bacteroidota > Bacteroidia > Bacteroidales > UBA10428 > JAFGSZ01. The sequence goes on from CAZBJH010000041.1 coordinate 16,096, forward strand.
TTATAATTTTCCTGAACCTGCTCATCGGTAAGTTTTGTATTGGTCACATATCCTTTCAAGCCATTCCATTTTTGATCGTCCTCGTATTTTTTATAATCAATCTTTATATTGACATCTCCTTCCAGCTTTAGGTATTTATTGTATCCTTTATTGTTAATATTTGCTTTCGTTAATTTGCCTGATGAGATTCGCTTTTCAAGCCTTTTTAAACCTCTTTTGCGGTTGTATGCATCTTTTGCTGCACGCTTGTCTGAATAATTTACAATAAGCCGGGTATTAACGTTCCTGCTAATACTAATCGTTTTTCCGTTGGCGAATTCAGTTTGCAAGATGGAGGCTTTTATCTTATTGTTTTCATTCTTTAATCTTGCCCCTAATATATATTCATATCCCTTTTCTTCAAGGGCTTTAATGTTTTCCTTGGACAACAATCCCGCATCAGCAATTACAATTGGTTTTTCAAGGTTAAATTTTTTGCTTGCCATTTCAAGAAAAGGAATCAAAGTGTGGCCTTCATACGTATTTCCTTTATATATATCATAACCAACAGCATATCCGCCCGTACCAACTAATAACCCAATGAATATTTGTGGATTTTGGTGCTTTCCATCTTTTGAAAATCCAGTTTTTCGCAGATCATCTTCATCTGATGCTTCAAAATATAACGTAGTCATGTCATAAAAAACTACACTGATATTTCCCTCTAAAACTTTCAATGTATGTGCATAGGCAATTTGCTCAACTTGCTTTTTTAAACCTTTGTTTAGCTTATCCAGGAGGCCATCCAATAAATCATATAGCGGCTATCGTGGATGCCAAAGAAGGGTTCGAATTCAAGGTTATCGGCATTGATAATATTTATATTTGATGTTGAAAAATGCATCGGTTTCCCCTTTACAGGTATCAGCCTATCCCCTATATCCTCAATATTGTCCTCAATAATTACAGGTGCCTTATCGACCGGCAAGAGTTTTCCGCCGGCTATATGTCCCCATCGGCTATCATCTGCAACTAGCATAGGAATATCTTCATTCCCCATATTTGCACCAAGTAATATAGGGCCCTTCATAATGGCGACATAATTTGGTACATTGGGCAAATGTTCAACAGCTGCACTCATTGGCAAGATAATATCAATCTTATCCCCTTTTTTCCATTTCCGATCAATGGCAAGGTATGATGATTCGAGCATATCAAAATGTGTTTCAGTTTCGTTAACTAAAACCTTCATCAAATTTTCCTTAACCCAATATGGATGACGAATAAGTAAAGTGAATTCTGCTTTACCTTCTACAATGGTTAAAACAGTTTTTTCTTCGTACGGGAACTTCGTTTCCTGTTTAATTTTAACGTTTTTTTCTTTCCAGTTTAGCTCTGAAGGAATGAACAGATTAAGGAATAAGGTGTCTTTTATATGCGTATAAATAAACTGGCCGTATTTACCATGATTTTCCATACCACTACCAACGCAGCTCCACATAGCCATATTAGGTTCCGAGTAAACCCTGTAATGTCTTGGCCTTAATGGTGTAAAATATACATAACCGCCATGATCAGGGTGTTGGGATGAAAGTATATGGTTAAACATAGTCCTTTCGTAATAATCGGCATATTTTGCCTGTGGGTCTGCCCGGAAAAGAAACTCCGTTAATTTTAACATGTTATAAGAGTTACACGATTCAGGCCCCTCAACATCGTTAATGTAATCTTCGCATGAAGCTTCGCTGGGGAAAAACTCCCTGCGGCTGTTACCTCCAAAGGCTACGGTACGATTACCGGTTACTGTTTCCCAAAAGAACCGGGCTGCTTTAACATATTTTTCATCATGAGACAGTTCGGCAATCCTTTGAAAGCCAACCGCTTTTGGAACTTGTGTGTTGGCATGTTTATTATCGAGATTGTCGATACTGGCGGCCATAGCATTGAGTAGCATTTTATGGGAAAACCTCTTGGCAGCATCCAGATATTTTAAATCCCCCGTAATCTGATAAGCATCTGCATAAATTTCGTTTATTCCACCATGCTCATTACCCAGCATCTGGTCCATTTGTCCATCAGATAAACCGGAGGTGATGTTTATTCCCCGATCACAGAATTTAAGGAATATATCTTTTGCATCAGTATTCCCAGTGTATAACCATGCATCGCGCAAGCCGGCATAAGTTTTATGTATATTGTACCAGGGTACCAAATATTTCCAAATAACACTAACATCCCCATTTTTTATTTTAGGCCACAAGCCAGAGCTGTTGGGTACACCGCCAACATAACCAACCCCTCAATCGGGGTATGTTTTACTATTGGCTTCCTGACAAGTTTTCAGATCCGAAAGCATATATTCCATTCGGTTTTCACATTCGACATTGCCTGTAGCGGCATAATGTATAGCCATGGATGTAAGGTAATGCCCTCCAATATGACCGTCCAAACCATCCCAGTTGGGGAAACTTTTCGCTTTTTCGGGTAAACCGGCTTCTTTTAAATACGGTGCCAACAAGCGATCGACACCGTATTTTAATAGTACCTCTACATTTAGGTCGCAAGCATGTTTAAATGGCCCATCGGTAATTCTCACTTCATTAAGAGGAAATCCATTGGGATATAAACTAACCTGTGCCAGTGCTGAATTTAAAAAAAATATTGCAACCGGTTAACAATAGGATTAGTTGAATATGCTTATTTAATTGTTTCATTTTTTATCTCTCTTATTCAAAGTTACATTTTTTATCTATAACTTGATAATTATTGTTATTGATTTAGATTTCTCAATTGTTGATTCTCTCCAATAAAAATCTTAGTTGTCTTAACAGTACCATCAGACATAAAATTCCGGACTATGAATATTCCTTTAAGATTGCTGATATCCGTAACTTTTTGACCTGTTAATGTGTAATATTCTTTTAAAATCACTGTTGCCGGAGATGCATTTATTTCATTAATGCCGGTAGGATTTAAAACTTGGCCTGTTATCGATACCGTTTTTTCAAATGCCCCTGTTGAATTTAAGGTAATATCACCGGTGTAAGAATCAACTTCAAGGCCTTCTTTTAATAAAACATATATGTTGGTAGACGAAATTTCTCTTTCAGTTTGAATAATGGTCAATGATGAACTGTAACCGGAATTTGAATTTAAAGAAATTTCATAATTATCGGGAGCCTCAACTATGATATTATCGACAAGCAATGTACCTGAAACCTTAAAAGTTTTATACATTGATGGTCCAACTCCGTAGTCATATTCAAAATTGGATAATTGGTTTACAGTAGTAGTTATTTCAGGACCGGGTTTTACTGTCCCGGTCAACCTAACATATCTGCTAAGTACATCATTGGAAGAAATAATAACATTTCCTGTATATTCATTTTGCAATAATCCAGATGACATTCTAACAAAAATTGTTGTTACATCCAAGCTGTCATCCGATACAGGCAGAATAATTTCCGAAGCATATCCGGAATTTTGATCCAAAGAAACTTCAAAACCTGCCGATGCAGTAATATTTACATTACTTTCAAGTGGATTTCCCCATGTATCAAAAGACAATGTCTGTGACGGACCAAAGCCTTGCTCGTATTCAAATCCTTGTAGTGATTTGTCCGATACTTCAATGACTTCAGGTAGTTCACCTGAATCTAATGTTATACCATAAAACGTAATATCATCAAGATAAAAATCGATACTTGTAATTGCAAGTCCCCATACAACTTGGGTAGCACCGGATTTAAAAGAAGTTGCTGAGTTATCAGTGGCAGTAGCCGCTGTGTGCCATATGATTTTATCCGTGGAGTATTCAAAAGTCAAACTAACTTCATCACTACCGGTTACTGAAGCCCTGTACCACATGGGTTGCCCTGCATCCGGATCAAGAGAACCCATACCATTGTTAATATACGTATTCAGGTTTGTTGCATCGGTTGATTTATATATCCTAAATTCGGAACCCGAACCTGTATTGTAAACAATAAACAAATAACCATGCATCATACCTTCTACATATCCTGTTGTGGACCCTGCAATGTTATTGGTATCGCCCCTGAGTAAAACACCAATTTTATAGGGTGATGAAGCTGAGCCAATACACTGTTTCCATGTAACCGAATAATTAGTAGATTTATTGGAGAACAGATTCAGATCGATTACACCTGTTTCGTTACGTTGGCCAACACCATAAGGTGTGAGCATATTGCTGGTTATTTCATTGGCATCTGTAAAGGAAACCACTCCAGCTGTTGCTGTATTTCCTTGTCCGATTGTTGTATTTAAAGCAGGTGGGGTACTTGCAGTTGTTCCTGCCATATCATTAGAAAAATTATATGTTAATGAAATGGGTTGAGGCTCTACCTCTCCTTCCAAAAACAAACTGCGGGTAAGAGTTCCTTTCGAACTTATTTTTAATTCAGCATTATATTTATCGATTGGCAGACCATCCTTTAATCTTACATAGAAAATAAAATCTTCTACTGTGCCATTCAACTGATAAACAGTCAATGAAGTGTCATAACCTGAATTTGGACTTACAGATATTTCATATCCATTGGATACAATTATATGAATATCATCCATGAGACCGTAACCCGAGATTTTAACAGCCTTTTCTATCGAAGGCCCTGCGCCTTGCATATAATTTAGACCTTCAAGAGATAAAACCGAAACACCAACATTTACATTAGAATAGGAAATATCATCCATCACCCAATCGAAATTGTCAGCGTCCAACCCCCAAACCAGTTCTGTTGAACCATTGGAATATGTTGAATCGATAAAGGTAGTGGAATCAGCCCCTTCCCAGGAAATGCTGTCTTTGGAGCATTCAAAGGTCAACTTGTTTCCCACTGCAATTGCACGGTACCAGCAAGGGCTGTCAAGTCCATTCTTAAAGCTACCGGTATATGTCGGTTTGGCTATAAGGCCTGATGTGTCTGCAATATATGGTCTCAGTGTTACGGTACTGTCATCATTATTTGATACTATAAATAAATATCCTTGCTTCATATTTTCGGCATATGGGCATGATCCAGGATCGCCAGATCCCCTTAACAATATACCCTTATTGCCACCGAATGAAGAATTGAATTCTTTCCAGTTTAGTATATAATTTGACGCGTTTTCCGGAAACATATCCAGATTGGCAATCCCAGTACCGTTTATAGAGCCAGATGTATACGATTTAAAACAGTTGCTCGAAACATTGTCAATATCGGTATATGAAACCACGCCAGCGCTTCCGCTTCTAATTGTTATTAATTCTGCCGGGGGGGTTGAAGCATTGGTAGTAGCAATATCGTTTTCGAAGTGATAAACCCCATTGTTATTACCCTGTGTAATTACAATATTATCGATAGCAACATTATATGCGCCAGTTGCATTTGCCTTAAACTCGATTACGTTTTTACCGGCATTCAACTCTACCGATTGCGTGTTTATATCCCATTCGCTCAATGTTTCTGTTTCAGTAAAGGAGGGTGTATTTGTTTTCACGCCATTCACGTACAAATCTACAGTATTCACATTTCCACCAGTCACAGAATACCTGGTCTTTAACATATAAGTTCCATTTCGCAATGCATATACTGTGTCCCTGACACTCGCCGAGGCATTTGTTCCAAACCTGCAATAGCCCTGGCCAGTGTAATTTCGAATATTGCGGTTGTTTCCTCCGGTAATAATTTCATTTATATTCTTATAGTCGAAACACTCGGCTTCGTATTGACGCGGGCCGGTATAAATTGCCGGTTTTTCAGGTGCTATAATATTAGCCGAAGAGTAATCTGTGAGACGGCCTGTTGCCGTTCCCGCGCAATTTATGGTCAAATCAAGTGGTCCGTTGTGTTTCACTGTCAAGGTAAAGGTTCCGTTTGTCCATTCTTTGGTCAATTCACTGGCCGGATGATCTGCCCTGTCCTCATATGAATACGAAGGTTCTGAGTCACAACCATAGATTTTAATAATATCTGTTTTCAAGCTGGTATTGTATTCATCAAAATTGGACAGATAAATATTCAATTTATCGGAATATTCCTTCATAACACCCGAAGTATATTGCCACAAAGTAAACTCGATACTGTCAGAGGTGTTGTATTTAAAAGGGATAGTCCCATTGGCGGTTTTAGGTGTTTTTTCTTTGTACGGATTGTAAATCACCCATCCGTTCTCATGCCGTCCTGCGAAAATATCTCCAGTGTATTTCTCAGGAAATATAGTACTCAATTCTTCCATTTTATCAGAAATTGAAGGCCACCTATTGGAATAATCAGTTTTATTTATTTTAACCTCGAACGAATTGGCAAGTGAGTCATCTAATTGAAAAACAGTGGGAATGGTAGGGTACTGCCCTGTTTTTTTGAAAAAGCTCATGTTGTGTTCATAGTTTCCATCCATGCTAATATGGCCTTCAAAGATGGTTTCGGGTGTACTGTAGATGTCATCGTTGCTGCCGGTATTTACATCATTAACAATGACCACCTTGGTACGGTCGATAACTTCCTCGCGGGTAGGGATGCGAATAGTTCCATCCAGTACTTTTCTGAATAGGTCAATACTAAAGTTATCAAACTGAGGGAAAGTGCCCCATCTTCGTTGTGTATATCCTTCGGTAGTCGAATTACGGCTTAATTCCCTGAAACATTGGGTCCAGATCAATTCAGGGGCATCGATTACAGTACTGCCGTACAACATGAGGCGTTCCATATGAGGTGCCCCGCCGGTAGCGAGAATAAAACCTTCGTGTTCCCCGTCTCCGTCTGTCCATCCGGTATCGTCATAACGTAATCCACACTGACCACTATAACCCGACAAATAAGCCCCAAGGCAGGTACTTTCAACATCTAAAATATAACCTGTTTGTGTAAATTTTTCTAACAGGATGTAATTCTCCGTGTATTTCCTGCAGGCTTCCGCAAAATTCGGCATCCGTTTAAGCATTCCAATCGGATTATTTATGGCACCCCACTGATTGGAACACCAACTTACCACTAGATAGCAACCATAATGATTGCTTAATTCCAGCAAATTCGCAAAGTGTTCTATCCGGTCTGGCCATCTTGGTGAAAGCGGGTCGGAAGGATCGTCATATCCCCAAAATTGCTCACAATAGTTAAATCCGATCATATTGGGATAATCCCTGTAGAACTCCTCATAAACGCTTAAATCAAAGTCTGAAAAGTGGCTATACCCACCACTGGAAGGTTGCACCATTGCCCACATTTGGTTCTGGGCACATGTCCTTAACCAGGATTTGGCAATTTCATAGCCATATTCCGCAACCTGAAATTGACTGGTTTCTACATTGTGGCTAATTGACAATGAAATATTCATTACTATGAACGGTCGAATATCTTCCGGGATCAGGTCGATGATCTTTTGTGGATCGGCATAATTCCATGTGTCTATATGTATCAGCCACATAGGCTGATCGGGAGTAATTGGTCGCCGTAAATGATTCTCTGTTTGAGCATTAACATATATACTAAAAAAACTTAAAAGAATAACACTGACAAAAAATATAGTTGTTCTTTTATAAAACTTATATTTTAATGTATATTTCATAATTTCTAATTTTAATTTAATTTCTAAATACTAAGTCTATTTTTACAATTCTCTAATTCTTAATCTTTAACTATAACACTTGGGCCAACATAACTTTGCTTCAAACCACCCCAGTCTTCATCGTTTATAAATATACCCCTATATTTTATGGAAGGTGGCCGGGAAATGAAATCGTTTACTACATATATTTTTTTTTGTAGTTTTACCGGCACATCTGCCCACCATTCCCATGCTGATACACCCATGGCTTCGCTATGGGTAAAAGCCCTGTAAGCCGTTCCACGGCGATCGCTCTCAACAATTATTAAAGCTTGCTCAACACCGGGAAATGGCTTTTGCATCCGTTGGATGATAAACTGTTCCCAACCATCTTTTATTCCGGAAATATTTAATTTACCATCTGATACCAATTGGTCAATCCATTTATTATATCCAATTGTTCCCAATATTATTAGATTTCCATTGGTGGCTTTATTTGTTACAAATGGTTGAATATTTGTCACTGACTTAATGTCTTCGGCAAAAATTTTGGAAGCCTTTTCAACAACAGTAAAATCAGATTCATCATAAATAATGGTACAATTAGTCAACAAAAAAGCATTTTTGCTCTTTTTAGAAAAAATCATTGATGTCTTTTGAGCATTTACCAATTCATCCTCTAGGTTGTTTACATCCTCCCAACAGTTTGAACCCTGAAGTCCACTTAAACTTAA
>CAZBJH010000042.1:0-24148 GCA_964492185.1 uncultured Bacteroidales bacterium
GTGGTATACTTTTGAAATGAAATAGTGGTATGGTTTTCAAGTGAAGGAAACACTCGAATAAACATTCTTTATGTTTTGAAAAAGGCTTAGCAGGGATTGCATGGGGGCTGCATTATTTAAGTGATCAAGGTTTTTTAGAGGGAGATTTAGACGAGTTTCTTTTGTTCTTGGTAAAATGAATTAATTTTATTCTGTACATTACTATAATCGGTTATTGAAAGTGTCGTAAAATCTACTAAATCCTCATAATTATTTTGTCTTAGATTATCTTTTAGGGCAGATAGTTCATGAACTATAACTGAAAGTCTGCTTAATAAAACATCAATTTTTGCATTTGCAGTGTTGTCAAAAACAATGGCGTTTTTATGATTCTCCAAATGCTGTTTTAAGGAGTTTATTTGCATAGAAAGGCTTTCTATATTCGAATTAATGACATTAATAGTACTTCCCGTAGAGTTTGAATCTAAAGAATTGTAAGTTGATTTAATATTATTTAGCATTTGTTCAACAACAAAAAGTGAATCTAACTTGATGCTAGATTCTTCTTTATTGTAGTTGTTAATATCGGAATATTTTTTCTTGAGCAAATCTATTGAAGTTCCTTCAAAAATACTTATAAACTTATTGTGTGCATTTTTTATTTTGGTTACAGTTTTTGGTTCTCCCAAGTCAAATCCTGTTGAATGTTCGATAAGGAAACGCACGTAAGGTCTTGTCGTTTGTATCTGTGGATTCTTTTTATAATATATATCAATAGCCATTGCAAAACCATGCTCGCTAATTTTCCCTGCTCCGTATTTATCATTAACTTCTCTCAATGCGAGGGTACCAATAGGCTTATTACTATATTTGGACTTAAGAGCATCATATACCCCTTTAGCTACTAGGCTTTCTTTCACTTTATTTAGCACGATTGCAAATTCTTTATGTGCTTTCAAGTTCTTACCTAAGAATTCAATTGTTTCTGTATTTTGTTTAATATACTCAAAAGGATCTCCAGCTTCTTGAACTCCCTCGTAAGTCATGTATATTTCCCGAACTCTTTTATAAGCATCTAAACGAGAAGGTTCGCTCCACTTCTTTGGAACCCATCCTTGCATATCCTCGTTTGCAAACCATTCTTCTACTGCCGGGTCAATGGAAAAAGTCACATTATCAGTAAGCGTGAATTCCCCATCATGTACACTAGAATAAAGAATTTCCTGTCCATTGATTAAAACAGTCATTCCCGGAATATTTTCAATAATCTTTCCATCAGCAGTACAACTAACCACTAGTTTTATTTCACCATCTTTTGAAGATACTTTTTTATCCGATTCGGTATTGTAGTGCCCGTTCCAAATAAATTGCCCTTCGTATTTTTCAGTGTCCCAGGTATTGTTTTCAGTATCTTTTAAGATGTCATTGTCCATGTAATAAAGGACATCATTATTATTGGTTTCATCATCCTTTAAAGCTAAAAACTGAACACTCTTAACACTTCTGAGTTCCTCAATCCCATCAATTTTGCTTATGTCATTTATCCGATACTTAACTTTTAAATTGTTGATATCCGGCACAAATTCTTCACTGATGTTGTAAATCTCAAAGGCTTTTTGTTCTTGCTCCATCGCCCCCTCTTCCTCCTCCTGCGTCCAAGCAAACAACATCGTCCGCGGGTCGTGAATAAGGTCCCATTGGTATTTGTGCGTGCACCACCAAAAAACAGCCTTTCAGCCTCCAATACAGCGGTTTTAATCGTGTCAAAGAACGTTTATAGATACTGTTTTCAAAGATATAAAAAATTGCCCTGCATCCTTTTTTCTTCAATTGAAGTTTTTTAAACTGAGATTGACAATAAAAACGGCGCATAATTCAGTATAAAACACATTAAAACGATGTTTTATACCCCCGGCCATTATGCGCCATTTCGGTGCTTCGTGGATAGGTTGGTGGTTTGCGATAGCTTTTTCTTTCAACTGAAGATTTCAATTGAAGGTTTTCAGTTGAAGAAAAAAATAAATGTTTACTGCATGATGATGATGTGCTGTTAAAACGGGCAATAACATGCGGTACGGTTGATTAGGAGTACCTGGCTGGCTCAAGAAGGTACAGCGTTGATAAAAGCTAAGGTTATTCTCGTTTTAATAGCATGTGGATGGTTGTTTTAACTGCCTTTATCTTCCTGTTTAAATTTAACTGCAATGTTTATTCTATGGTACCGGTGGGCAAGGAAAAAACCGGGAAAACAGCCTTGAGCTAGCGTTGGCCAGTGGCTGCAAATAGCGGAGAGAGGAACGAACGGAGCGGTTTGCGGACACTCAGGGAACGAAGTGCGAGCCGTCTGCGAGTACGACCGAGGCCGTGGCCTGGAAGGCGACGAAGGAGCCGGAAGGACGCGTGGCGTTTACGCTGAGGCTTTGGCGTGGTTATTGATTTTCGGGTTGGCTCTGTGAGCTGGTCAATAACCATGACAAAGGCGAACCGAGGGAGTTAGCAGGCGAGCCTAACACGGCAGCGGAGGGATTTTTTTATTTTACCACAAAGGAACGACTGGTAATATAAAAAAATACCGGGAGCTGCCATGAGGAGGGCGGAGGAACTGCAAAAAGCATGACAAGCTGCGAGGAACGAGCACCCGCAGGGCGGCAAGGCTCTATTTTATACCTTTAAAAATAAACACTTTATAAAATTGTGCCTTGACGGCTTGGCATGATTTTTTGCTGACGACAACTGACGAATACCGCTTTACCGGCTTTGTGGGTGGGGTTATTTGCGTTTCTTCCAGATTTTCGGGTTTCTGCTGGTATGCTGGACGGCTAAAACATAGACGGTTCCATCTTCAACAATAAAGAATATTCCATAAGGAAAACGCTCCGTTAAAGCCCTTTGAATATTTTTATAAACTACCTGAAAATGACTTGGGTTCCTTCGGATGGCATTAAGTTTTGCATCTAAAGCCAATAAAAACTCATTCCCTAAGCTTTCTCTTTTATCATTGTACCAGTTAGCTGCTTCAGTGGCATCTAATTCTGCAAAAGGTTTAATAATTAGCCTATGCATCAGAACTGGCTTTTTATCCTGGCTTTAACTTCGTTCCAGCTTGAGCCTTCATCAGGGTTGTTTTTATGGGCTTCAAGCCTTTCATCCAGTATTTGCTTAGTTTCTGCCGATAATTCAACCTGTTCATCATTTTCAGCAATACTGTCCCAAATGGCTTCTACCATTAAAATGCGCTCTGGAACACTCATTTTTAATATGTCTTGCATTATTTGTGTCATACTACAAATTTAACGATTTTTACCCAGATTTAGTTCTGTTTCAACGGATAATATTTCTCTAACTCCTTCTGTAAGTTCTCTAAATTATCCGTGCTTTACCTTTCTGTTGAGCTTGCATATTTATGCCATGCCATATACTGAACCTCTCTTAAATTATAGTGCTGCAGCCAGTTTGTAATTACCGAAGCCCGTATTTGTGCCATGCTGTTTAAGTGTGGTTTATATCGGTTTATTATCTTTTTTATTCTTGACATACCACGAACTAGTCGCTTTTTATGGAACAAATAATTTCCTTCTATTTCTTTATTTAAAGACTTCTCCGCTTGTGCCTAATAATTAGTTCAACATAATAATTCAACATCTATCAATCCTTTAATTCTACAATAATCCCTGGCACTGCTATAAACATAATTTTCCGGGTTATCAACTATTCCTTCAGCTACTGGATTATTATGCAAATAATCCAGTTTTTGATCCATAATTTTATTGTCTGTAAGTTCAATAGGCATATTATGCTGTTGCCAGAACTGAAATTTATTATTGTTGCTATTTTGCCTGCCTGCACGTTCCATCATCCATAGCATCCATTCCCGCCTGCTTTCCTGTATGTTTTCTTTTATTGTATCCTTTAATTTTCGTGAAGTATAGCTTTTCATGTCCCTGACAATATCTTCCAATTTATTTTTATTACTGCCAATTATCATATGTACATGGCTTGTCATTATTATCCATGCATAAATATCTAAACCTTTCTCTTTTTGGCAGTATTTCCAACTTTCAATTAAAATGTCTTTATACTCATTACGTATAAAAACATCTATCCAATAAACAGTGGCAAAGCTTATAAAGTATATACCTTCCGGGTTTTTAAATTTATATTTTCTGCTCATTAGTATTGGAAAAAAACGAACCTATAAATTTAGAAAATATATTGAAAGCCTGAAAGACACAAGCAGGGCACTGTTAGTAAAGGGCACAAGCGGACGCTTGCGCCAGTTTGGGGGGATTGTTAAAACACTTATTGACGCTTTTATTACCAAAAGAAAAATACAACAGTTAGCAATATAACCCCCACCACAAAAACAAAAAGGTCCAAGTGAGACACTTGAACCAGTTTTTGTTTTTTATCACCCTTACAAAACTACAACAAGCTTGGACCAGTTGGGGTGCACTGTTAGTAAAGGGCACAAGCGGACGCTTGCGCCAGTTTGGGGAATCGAAAGGTCGCAAGGCGTTTGCTGTATAAAAAAAGGCTATCCAAGTTGCATCCCGACAATTATCGGGTTCGAATTAGCATTTGTTTAGTTTGCCAGTGCCAGCGAGTTAAATATCATATTGACTTTTTCCGTAAAAAAATTACTACCAGCGATAAATTGTATCGTTTAGGATGCAGCATAGAGTCCAGGCGGGACACTTGAACTAGTTTTATGGCTTGGCTTTGCGCATTCTTGGACTAGTGGGGGGAACTTTAAAACTAAACAGGCGTTCAGTTAAATGTCAAAACCGCAAGATAGGTATTGAAATTTTAGGCGACGAAGTTGCCGCTCGGCTATGCCGCTTTTTGAGTTTACGAAATCCCGGTTTTGGGAGATCAAAGAATTGGAGTGAAGCGGAAATCAGCGAAGCTAAACTTCCCCGAGCGAGGGTCTACCGTGTTGGATATCGACAATGAGGTTGTACTCAAGACCATAGAAATACGCAAAAGCATCAAAATTGCACTGCCCGATGCCATAATCGCTGCCACGGCTTTGGTCTACGATTTTACGCTGCTCAGCCGTAATACGAAAGACTTTAAAAATATCCCTGAACTGAAATTACAGAACCCGTGGGAGGTTTGAGCCGCTTAATTGACATCCTTCTTTTTTATCCATCCGGTTACCAACCGCTTTCCTAAAAACTCTATTTTTAACCAGTCTCCCTTTTCTTCCAGCACGGTGGCAACGTCCCCTTTGATTAAGAACATTTTTGTGGCCGTGCCCGGTTCGCTGTAAATAATGCTTTTGTCCACCTGGACTTCTTTTACTTTAATATCCAGGTACTTTCCTATGTAATCCTTATCATCCTTTTTGCCACGGTTATAAAGAAGTTTAAGCGCAAAGCTTGGTAAGCGTTCGATTCTTATTAATTCGATTAATTGCCCTCCATTAACGGACATGCTTTCCCCTTCACACTCAAAATATTCAGGAACTACAATAAAAGAATTTTTTATTTGCCCATCTTTGATGTAGTCAGTGTCTAAAACGATATAAAACTCTCCGTTATCATTTAATTTGTTGATGTTAAGGAAAGATTCCGTAGTCTTGGGGTTATAATCTAAAAAACCAACAATTGATTCTGTTAATGGAAAATCAAGCTCATATCTATCTTCAGTATATACGAAATTTAAGGAATTCCGACCTGTTATCACTGTAAAACTAAACTCGTTATATTCATTCTCCCCATTATAGATATCTGCCCAAATTCCTTGCATGCAGTTAATTTGTGCCTTAACTGTAAACATGCTAAATATTAAAAAAAGAGATATAGCTACTTTATTCATAATCATTATTTTTTATTTAGATAGAACTTCATTTGCTTTTTTCGTATATGACCGCCTATGATCGTATCCATTAGGTTTGTTGCTACCAGAGCCATTTACAATACTACCCACTTTGTCTATAGCCTTATCTGTCATCCCAACATCGGCCCAATCGTTTAAATCTTGTATTTTCCAGCATACCATAGATGCTTTCATGGCAATTTCGATATCCGTTGTCAGCAGGTCAATATCTTTCCCATGGAACTCTTTCGGGTCATCGGGGTACATCTTGTTCCATTCATCGCTGATTTGCTTGTATTTGTTTTTTCCTGTCAACTGGATAAACCCTTTGCCTTTAAATTTAGAGCCATCCTTAGTAGAGGGCGCACCATTGCCCATGCGGCAAGCATAGGTGTAATCAAACAATGCCGATTTGCAGATATACTTGTTTTTTACAGTTAAGCTGTCCAGTGAAATTGAATCGGGCAGCACAGGGTTACACTCGCATAATGTATTGCCTGGGCATGTGGATAATGATGTCCCGTTATAACCTTCAAATAAATCGCAGTATTTCCTGTTGCCATTTCTTTTTACTTTGCCAAATACAGATTTAATACTTGCCTCGCTATAACATTCATTCTCATTGAGGGCTTTCATTCCCCCGGTTTCAGTACCTATCTGGCCTAAGAAATGGCTCATCCTTTGCGTAGTGTTTATATTAAAATCGCCACAGTTGTTGTTAATCGCTTCCATTACTTCTTTAAGCCTTGTAGTATCGGTATTTGGGAATATTTCTTCCAATTGTGATTGGGTAATTTCGTATTTAACAGGCTCACCTAAAATCCCTAAATATTCCAGCCATTTTTCTTTGGTATTTTGCATTTGGCTTATATCAAATTTCTCAACCTGCATTATCATGGAAGGGTCGTCTTTCTCGTCTTCATAAAAAGCGATTATCAAATATTTCGTGTAGGTTTCATCGCAATAGATATGTTCTTTTTTATCCTTATCCTCCAGTTCTTTGGCATCTGTCACCTGTATCTTGGTAAAGGCTTTTGTCATTACGGTTTGTTCGCCATTTCCATAAATAGCTACTGGATATTCTACATCTTCATATTTGTATTTTCCAATGTAAATGTGCTTTGGACGTAGAACAATTTTTTCTATCTTCTCATCCTTGCCAGTTTCTTTGATAGATTTTATTATATCAGTAAAAACTTCGTCAGAATTCATTGCCCGGATTTTCCACCCGTCAATCCATTGCTTTTGTTCATTTGTCCATTTCTCGGCTTCATCTTCCGTGTAGGCTAAACTTAATGTATCGTCATTCCCTTTGGCAATCGCATTTTCGATTGCTTTAAGGTAATGCATTGAACCGATGTGATTATTGTCGTAAACATGGTTAAAAAGCAAAGCATGTTGTTTGTCCACAGGAGTCCAGGTATAAGCCCCCTCTTCCTCCTCCTGCGCCCAAGCAAACAGCATGGTCTGAGGGTCGTGGATTAAGTCCCATTGGTACTTGGTAAGTTCAATTCCACCTTTATAATCCATCAGATTATTAGTAGTGTTTTTATCGATTTGATATTTATCACTGAATGTGTGGTGGAGCTGAAAAACCCCGTGTGCCAGTTCATGGGCTATGGTTTGGTGGGTTTTATCTGTAATAGTTGTACTGAAAATATAACCAAAACGACTTTCAAGGGGCATGTCACCTAACATGTTTTTTGCCCCTTCTGCCTCTTCAACAAACCAGAATAAATAAACTGACTTATCGTCAATTCCTCTTTGGGATGTATAATTTGCGTTTAATGCACGCATTTCATCGGTAAAGGCTGAATAAAAATCTGTCTCTGTACCTTTTAAACCGTTATTATCTTCATCCCAACTTCGGTCATCAAATACCTCGTCAATGGTTACGTGCCACCTTATGCCATAAGGTTTATAGATGGTATTTATGGCTGTTTCTATTGTGGTTGCATCAACCACACCTGATTGCATTGGAACGATAGTAAGATATCTTTCAAGGAAAGGATATGATGCAATATTTACTTTACCGATTGTGCGTGTAATACTATCGTTTTCTTCATAAACGGCAAAAAGTTCATAACCATCACGTTGTTTTGCTCCGATAAGTGTAATTTCAAGTTTACCTCCTTTTTCTACGGCGTAGAATTCTGTTCCGGTTGGTGTCTTAAACTTAATCTTACTAAGGTCAATACTTCCTTTAGTAAGTTTAGCACTCACTTTATCGGGTTTACCTATTGGAACAAATTTCCATGGTGTATTCCTGCCATCTACCGTTTCATATTCATCAGCAAACTTTGAGCCTGCATATACATCGTCAAAAGCATCAAACGCCCATTTTCCTGCATTTTCAAAACTTAGCTGTATTTCGCTATCAAAATCATTTGGGGGAAAACTATACGAAGTTGCATCTTGCGTTTCACTTTCGGGAGTTGTTTTTCCTACCTGGGTGACATTTCCTTTTTCATCAACTGCATAAAGGTTGCCTTCTGAATCCCGTATGGTTGTGCCTTCTTCGGTATTCTCAATAGTTGTGCTTATGCTTTGACCTCCTGAATTAACCATTACCGTATTACCGGAAACAGCTACCGTAATATTCGAAGCATTGTCAACAGGAAAATTCAGAGTTATAGCAGCTGAATCAACGCCGTCTATTATATTTCCAATCTGGTCGCCCTCTGCAAAATAATCCGTTACATCATCAATTAAAAACTCACTATCCGGATTATAAATACTTGCCAATTCTCCTTCGTAAACTTCGTTAAGCTCGTTTACCTTAATACCGTTGAACTGCATGTTTACCTGTATATTGGCGAGAAATGGAATACGCATACGTCCTTTTCCTGTAAACACTCCATTACTACCCGAAACTTTGGTAAGCTTAATAGGGAACTGTCCGTAAAATATCATTTCGCCCTCTCGCAAACTTGCTTTGGGAATGGTATTGCTAACGATAACACTATCATCTGCTCCACACTCAAATTTAGCATTCGGAGGGTAAGGCATGGTGAAATAATCGAGGGCAGAATATTCACTTTCAACAGTGGTACAAGTTGCTTTAACCTGGTATTCATATTTTACACCAGACGATAATATGTTGGCAATTTCTGTCATTCCTACAAAACTTTCACGGGAGTGCCACTTATCATTTACTTTCCCTGCCTTTCTAAAACGTGTTTCAAACGATGTTTGTAAAGGGTCGGTGTCCCATGTTATTTCAACTTTATCAGTCCCCAATGTTTGAGCCGAGACATTTTCTGTTTCGGGACAAAGACTGCCATAAATAAAAGAAAACACTTCGGAATACCCGTTGTTTTGAAAGAGTGTTAATTGGTCGTCGCCAGCCAAAGCTTTTATTCGGAAAGCATATTCAACTCCCGGTTCAAGCAAATATTTATCATTAGTCAAAAAATACCTCGTACGATTGGTAACATCGGTAAAATCGGGCTGCATGCTCATGACGACTTGATTGGAGTGCATCCCGGGAACACGAATAGCAAATAATTCAATCTGATAACTGGTAGCAAAAGTTGCGTTCAATGAACCTAAATGACGTGGAAACCATTCCAATTTAACGTTTTGTAAATCGTTTACACGGACTTTTTCCCTGTTACGTGGGAGATTGATCTGTGGAGGATCATTTAATACAAACCAACCCGGCTGGGTATAGGCAGTATTAGACAGTACCACATCTTTGCGCTGGGCATCAACAATTCTAAAACCAATCCGGTATTGCCCATCGGGAACTCGTCCTGTTTGTATGTACTGGCTTTGATCGAAACCGGTGAACACATTGTTTTGTGCAAGAAAATATTTGTTCAGGTCGAAGCCGTTTAATACTTCCGTAACATTCCCGGTTAGCATAATGGGTGCAATAGCAGCATATTCGCTTGTGCGCATTACAATACCAGAACCAAGATGTTCAATAAGCATTTGCAGTTTTGCCGGATAATTCACCATCCGGCTGTCATTTACAATTAAGGATACCTGTAATTTATCAACCCCATTCGAGCCATATTCATTTAAAAATGGAGTGTATGGAGGAGATAGTGAAACGATAACAGTTACTGGGTCTGAAGCCATTAAGGCATTAGGCAAAAGTGAAAAGGCAAAAGTGAAAAGGCAGAAGGCAAAAGGCAAAAGGGTTCTTAACTTATGCCTTGTGCCTTGTGCCTTATGCCTAATAATTGCCTTGATATTTTTATCGAATATTTGCATTCTTTAATTTTGAAATTAGGGTGTTCAACATTTTTTCAACCTCCTTGCTTTTTTTCGAGAATTTCACTCAATTGAGTTTGAGAAATAAAATCTAATCGGGCTGAAAGTTCTATTTGTGTTTTCAATTCTACTCATACTTTATATTCTTATGCCTTTTGCCTTCTTTCTTTTGACTTATTTTATCACTATTTTCAATTTTTGCTGTTCATGTTCGGCAATAAGCACAATTATATATACCCCCGGTTTCAAACTTACCAGATTAAACGGCACTTCATAGCTTTCAAGTCCTTTTTGACGTTTAATATCAATAGCACTACCCAAACCCGCATTATACAAATGCAGACTTATGTCGGCTTTTCTGCTTAATTCAATCTCTGCATAAAAATTACCATCGTTAGAGTTTGGATAAACTTTAAATCCAAGAATTAAAGGCTCGTTTAAAGTAGATTTTTGAGGTATAGAACCTTCCTCATTATAGATAGTTACAGATTTTGAGGAATCGCTATAGCATCCTCCATACCACGCTCTAAGCATAACATTAATTGTTCCGGTATTACCCGATGAAAATCTTTGAGAATAGTTGTTGTTATCTGCCAGGTCAACAGGGTAATCAAAATACCATTGAATACTATCGGGTACAGGCCAGGTTACATCAATAGCCCTTATAACTTCATCTACCAATGCACTATCCTGTAAGAGAATGGTTGCATCTAATGGGGTATCAGAAACCTCTAAATCAAAGGTATCAACACCGATACAACCATACTCATTACTGATTTTCAGTGTATATTGACCAGTCTGGTCAACAGTTAAATACCGATCTTCTGATATTAAAACGGAATCTTTATACCATTTATAACTAACAAAATTACCTCCGTCTAATTCAAGACTGTTCCCTGTACATAATACCCCTGTATTTTGGTCGAGGTGAGCAGTAGGTTCAGGAGGCGATATTATCTCGAAACTTTCTGATTTTGTACAGGCTTTACTATCCGATACCGTTAACGAGTAGGTACCTGAATTGAGATTTTGTATGTTTTTTGTCCCCTCATTATTTGACCAATTATAAGAATAGCCTCCATTCCCGCCGTTAACCCGGGTTACAATAAACCCGTCATAAGAATCGTGACATACCGGGTTAAAAACTGTGCCTATTATAGAAATATCTTCGGGTTGTGGAATGGTATAGTATTTATCTACCTTACATCCTTTCTTATCTAAAAGCCTGAAATGATAGGTTTTATTTTCTAATCCATCAAATATAGTATCTCCCTCAATACCATTCAAATAATAAGTGTACTCAGGCATGCCTCCATCAACTTGCTGAATAACAAGTTTTCCGTCTGAACCACCAAAGCATGAAATTGAATCTATCTTGTATGCTATTATATCCGGTCCATCGGCATCCGATACCGAAACCATAATGGAATCGTTACAACCATGTGAATCTGTTAATAATAGTTTGTATTGGCCGGAATAAATACCGTCAATAATAATTGAATTAACCGGTACAGACTTTAATGAATCAAGGTATATCCAGTTATAGGAATAGGGTTGCGTACCCCCTGCTATGATTGCTGTTACACTTCCATTATCCTGACCACAAAAAGCATCAATAATAGTATCAACTGCCATATAAATTTTATCAGGTTGAGTAATGGTAACATCAACTTGTGATGGGCAATCATTGGCATCCAACACATAAACAGGTTCGTTATCCATTATAGGAAGGTTTGAAAGCGAATCACCTGAAATCCAATTCGCATTATTCATTGAAACCCTGTACCCACGTGTGCCACCTGAAATATTCAACTTTACTGCCCCTGAATTATCCTCATAACATTTTAAATTGTAAATACTATCAATAGAAGTAATAAGTTGGGGAGGTTGGGTAATGGTAACCGGAAGCTTTTCAATAATGCCGGCTGAATCAACTACAAAAACAGTATCAGCAATTGCACCAGTTGCGGTTAAGCCTCCAATGGTATTGCTTGTTCCATTAATCGTCTCATTAAAACCGTATTGGTAGTGTCCCCAACCACCTGTTGCTGTTGGGTAAACTTCACCTGTAGCATTGCCGTTGCAATCTACGTTTTGTGGTTGTTGCGAAAAAGACAATTCTAAAGGTTCATCAGGTTGTCTTACCCGAATATTGTTATAAGTTTGAGGACAACCATTATCATCGGTAACATCCACCCGGTAATAACCATCGTAAAGTCCTGCTATTGTGGCATTTTGCAGAGTACTTCCATTTGCTATTTCGGTAGAATCTTTATATAAAACATAATCAAAATCTCCTGTTCCTTCACTAATGGTAAGGTTTATTGTACCTGTATTATCGCCATACCGTGCAATTTTTGAACCTGTTGCATCAATTATTATATCATTCGGCTGACCAACTGTAATATTGTTAACAATATCCTGACAGCCTAAATAATTTGTCACCGTTGCAGTATAATTTCCTGCGGATAAGTTTTGATAATTTGTTAAAGATTCTGTTCTTCCTGATAAAGTATAAGTAGGTGTACCACCTCCCAAATTTGTTGCATTTAGTTGAATAGAACCATTACCTCCTTCAAAACATGTTAAATCTGTTGGTGTAGCTGATAAAACAACCTCTGGATTCGAAATTACATCAACATATTGGTCTTTATAAACACCGTACCTGTCCGTTATTCGCACCCGGTATCTTCCAACACCTCTTGGGGAGAATTGCACAAAGTAATTACTACCTGATTTATCAGAAGCAGTGACCGTTTTAGTTTCTAAAAGAGAACCGGAATTACTGTATAATCTTGCTGTGTAGTAACCAATACCACCTTTAAAAGTAGCTTGTATACTGACAGATTTACTACCTGTCCCTGTATTATTCACATGACATGGAACAATTGGAGCTGTAGGTTGGTTTAAAGTAACATCAGAAGGTTTTTTGAGTGTAACCTGACTGCTGATTCCTGACACGCAGCTATCGGTATCAGTTGTACGAAACGACATTTGGTGATAAGCAAAGTTCATGCTTAATGATTTTGTGTAATTACCTACGTTTTGCAATTGACTTGTTACATTAACAATATCACGGCAAGTTGAACAATAATGATGGCAATCATTACTAAAATTGCATTCATAGTCCATTTCTACTTTTGCTACACGGCTTCTATCATTGAATGCCAGATGAATTACTGCATCATTCAAATTATGTTTTGATGTGTGATAGGTAGTACCATCGAAAGTTTCTTTTGGAACAATTGTTGGGCTAGTAGTTAGTAGGTTTTTTGCTAAAGGCATTCTAAAGGCTTGCTTTACCGCACAGCGAACCTCATCTGCGTCAAAGGATATTTTTTCATTTGCTAATTTCTGTGCTATTTGAACAGTATAATCTACACTATCCACTAACCCGATATTTCTATCTTGAGAATGTATGTTTAGTTTAATAGAGTTCCCTTCACGCCCAACAGGAACAAGTCTTATAATATTCGAAGTCTGTTCTTCTTCCAGGCAGCTACCATTTTCACAATTTCCTTTAATCATTCTGAATGTGTAGTTGTTATAATTATTTGCCATTTCTGAAGTTGCAGGAATAGTAACAACAAGATTTGGAGAACAAGCTCGCCGAAGTGCCGTAATACTTCCAGTAGGTGCTGAAATCTGCATATAAAAAGCCTTGCTTTCTGAGAATGTTGCCGAATAAGCTACCTGATCCCAACAATATGTTGATACTCGACAATATCTGTTTGTTGATTTCGTCCTAAAATATAAAGTTTGACCATACCATGAATCAGCTCTACTACCAGCAAGCTGATTGTAAGATAAGTTTGCATAAGTAGCCGAGGGTGAAATATAAACTTCATTCGTACTATTGGAAGGAAAGTCTTTGTCATTACTAACCTGTAACCTAAAACTATTTAGTGGAATATTATGAGTTTGAAAATTAAAACGGTAACTTCCATTCGGATTGGACACACATGTTTTAGGATTTAATGCTGTACTTGAAATTCCAGCTAGGCTTTTAACTTCATATTTTACTGTTAATGTTGAATGTCTATAGCATAGAGTTTGGGTAGTTTTTTTCTTGGAATCCTCAAAACTACCTAAACTGCTTATTTTGAAAGGTATCGCATAATTACCACCTTTCCAGTCTGTAAAACGCACTTCAAGCGTATGGTCTTTAGGTACGATTAGAGTTGTCCGAGCAACATGTTCACCATCTCCATAATTATCTGCTATCATTAAGCCATTCAAACATTCCCCTGTTGTTTTATTGTATAGCCAAACCCATTTCATCGAATATGTACCTCCAGTACAAAAACCACTTTTCCCGGAATTAATAGTGGTAGTAACACGTACGACATAGCCCGTTTGAGCGTAAGTTGCATTAAATACATGTAACAATAGAATTGTTAAAATAAAAGACTTAATTATTTTCATACTTTCTAAGTATTAAATAATATATCTCCATGTTTTGTTTGTATGCACCATCTTTGTACTCATAATATAGGATTTTCAAACCTTTGTTCTCTAAAATATTTAGTTCCAGATTCCATGAATACGTGCATCTGCAATTTCCAGTAATAGTAGGCTTAATAAAGAATTTCAACACATTTCCTTTTAAATCAATACTGTCAGTTGCAAAGCATGGAGCCTCAATACCAAATTCCACGTAACCAACACCGTCAATAATGGTAGCATTTGTAGTTTGTGAAGCTATAGGGATAATTCCCGTTGTGTCATTCTCTGCATAATCAAAGCAACCTTTTTTAACCAGGTTGGATATTTGATATACTTCGTGAGTTACCACCTCAAATTCATCCTCTTTCTCACATCCAATATTTAAGGTTGCTCCGATAAATAACATTAATAATAGATTCATCTTCATAATTTTATAGTTTTATTTAATATTCAATTTTTATTTCATCCGAAAAGCCGGAAATACTTCCATCCTTATAAATTATTTTAAATCGGTAGGCGTAAAACTCACCTACTTTCATACCGTAGTCTTCAAAAACAGTTTTATCGCCTTCCAACGTTTCAAAAAGGGTATAATCCTTTTCATTTGTTTTGCGATAGACTTTAATAAGCTTGACGGGATTTTCCGGTAATTGCCAATTCAAATAAATTTTTCCGGTTTCATAATCAATCTTTTGATTAATCTTTTGTAGTCCCGGTCTTTTTGTATTGCGTAAGCCTTGGATTGCAATGGACATAGTTGGTTCGGAGGTATTACCCGATTTATCAACTGCCACAACTTTATACTGGTTGCTTTTCGTGGTTGAGCATTCGCTATCGGTATAGTTTGATTCCTGATTACCTTTCTTGTATGGTGTTGCGGTTAATTCCACCCAAGCTGAGTCCCCTTTAATAAAACGATAAACCACATGCTTTGAAACATCACTGCTTGTGCTATTAATCCATGTTAACAAGATGCCCTCATTGGTTGCCTGTGTTTGTGTAACTACAGGAATAGACGGTGGAATATCATCGGGTTTTAAAAGTTCTGCAACCGATGAAAATTCAGATTGGTTTTGCCGTAGGTCAATTGCCACAATTTTATAAAATACGCTGGCATTTAAGTCTTTTTTACTAATCGTGTCAATATAAAAAGTATTTGTAATGGGACGATGTGTACGTTGTGAAAACTCATCATTTCCCGAAGCTGAACGAAATACCCTATACCCATAAATATCTTCATCAGGGTTAGCTTGCCAATTTAATCTTACAATCCCTAAACTGTCCACTAATCCTGTTAAGCCTTTTGGTTTTACAGGCGGGGTATTGTCGGTTAACTGTACCATGTGCGGATAGCTTGATTTCTTTGCCGTGCTGTCACGATAAGCAAGAACCTTATAGTAGTTTGTCCCCAATGGTTTTTTATCGGTAAAGATACGGTCGGAAGGTTTTAAATTGGCTTTTAATTCTGTAAAACCTGTTTTGTGATTGGTGGAACGCAATACTTTAAAGCCTGATATGGCACTTTCCATATCGGATGGAAACTCCCAGTTAATCAATACTATCTCCTTGATAATTTCGTGACCTATTATGTTTGGGGTAGCTTTTATAGCTTCTACTCCTTTACCGCTTGTTAATTCAGACCAGGGGCCGGATTCACCAAAAGATGTAATTCCCCTTATGCGGTAATAGTATTCTTTATTGTTCTGTGGTAATGAATCGTATTTATACGTGTATTCAGGATTGGCATCGTCCGAAGGCATCACCGAAACCTGTGGGTCTATGGTAAGTGCCTGAAAGTTTTTGCTATTATTGGAGCGTTCAACTTCCCAAGCTATATAGATGTTGTTTTGGGCAAAAGAATTCCATGATAAAATGGCTGTGTGGTCGCCGAATTCAGCTGATAATTCAATTGGTTTTGGTAGTGGTGTAAAGTCTTTTATTCCGGTAAAAACAAAAGCCGTATCATTTAACCTTGCTAAACTATCAGGCAGGTTCAGATAGATTCTGTATAAGTACATTTCATCTTTCTGTGCGGTTTTATCTGTAAACCATAGACCACTTGCCACAGCAACTTCCGGTGAAATATCGGCTGCATACAAGGCAAAGGAAAAACGCTGTTTTTGTTCCTTTGCTTTGTAAACTACATTCTGAGGAGTTGTTCCTTCTCCTGCATCTACCTCAAATGATTCTCCATAAATGGCATGTGCTGCAATTCCACCGTATTGGTTGGTTTTTACCAGTTGCTCCCAGTCCATTAATGGCCAGGGTTGTATTCCGGTTGGTGTTAAATCAGTCTTTTTCGGTTCACTCAACAAAGAACTATCCTTCATTATCGTATAGCGAACCAGGTTATACCCATATCGGTTACCTAAATCCCAATATTTATAGTTGCCCGGTGCCCAGCGTAACATAATAGAATCAGCAGTAGGTCGGGCGATTATAAAAAGGTTTTGCTTTGTTGAATCTACTTGAGAGAACAAGGCAAAAGTGTAAAGGCATAAGGCAAAAGTTAAAAAAGAACGCAGCTTACCCCTTGTGCCTTGTGCCTTGTAACTTATGCCTAATATTTGACTTTTGGCTTTGTTGTTATATGTTGGTGTTTTATTAATCATTGTATCTAATAATATGCTTTTTAACTCTTTGTGGAGATGTTTTTCCCGGTAAGGTATAGTTGATATTAACCGGATAGTTTCCATAGCGGAGTGGGGTGAAGTTTGTATTGAAAATTGTTTCTAATTGCCCACTTGGAATTATTCTATTTACATAAGCATTCGCAATTTTACCCTTAATTTCATACAGGTATTCGCATGTGTATTTTGCTATGTAATGTTTCATTCCTGAGATTACATTTGTTTCGCCTGTTACACCCGATTCAATTTCTTCTTCAGTTAATCTTCTTGTTCCGTCACTCTGGAACAGGTAGTTTGTTAACTCATCAGGCTCAAACCGTTCTGCACCAATAGCAGAAAGCTGAGAGGAACTAAGATTAAATAGTGGTTGCATATGTGTAGTGTACCACGGGGTTTCTGATAAAAGAGGATTAACTGTTATCATGGTTTCCCTATTAAGGTTTACCACCTCATAATTATCAAATCTTTCTCCTGAAATATTTACCGTTAAACTATGCACCAATGGATATAGCTCCCACGAAATCCCATCCGAATAGGTTAGTCCGTTTAACTTCTCTGTAAAAGTGTTAAACTGGCTACTTCGGAACTCCATAGTATAAATAACTTTTTCCTGTAATTCACCCCTGCTTTCTTCTGCTTCCTGGGTAGTAACTTCAATATCGGCTGTATAACCTTCCGATTCAATTTGTACCGTTTCGGTATTTTGTTCAACATTTTCGTCCAATGCACCTGCAGCGTTTGCCGGTATGTTCACAATATCCAACCTGTATATTTTATTGTTCAGGATGCTTTGTGGTATTGCCAGATTAATCTGTGTAGTGGCATTGTCATAAGTAAAATCAAAATACTGTGGCTGACCTCCTAATACAGGTGTTACCCTTGCCTTTTGAACCCATTCATTACCCGGTTGGAATAATTTTGGCTGCCCAAAATCAAGTGTAAAGTAATTGGCGTTGGTTTCAGACTTGTAATAATTGAAAGCCCTGTAACCCGGATAGCTGTATAAAATGTTTTCCTGTGGTATATGGTCAGGTTCTTTGCCTGTTGTAAATACAATTTCTTTCGATTCTTCAGCTACTGAACCATCTTTCATCACGACAAACCAATTGCCGTTTTTGTATTCTTCAAATGTTACACTTGCCGTTGCTTTGATTGCCGTTTCACCCGGTAGAATGTCTTTTGACTTAAACACCAACACATCATTCCTGTCATTCCAAATCAACTCACCATTAATTGGAGTTCCGTCTGATGCACCAACTTTAAAGTGGTTTAGTTTGATGCGGTATATCTTGGTTGTTTTATTCTCGTCCTGAAACTCGATGGTTTCATTAATTGGCATATTGAATACTGCCTGCGGAGTTGTAAACACGCTAACATCATCTTCATTGTTCATTGGTTTTACGTCAGCAATTATTGGCATACCTTTGAATGGGCTTGAAGAAACAACTTTACACTGCTCGCCGATTTCAAATTCAAAATCACATTGACCTTTAACCAGTCCCCCGAGAATATTGTAACTACCACCAACATTTCCCTTCATCCAGAATGGATTAGGAGCTTTTGCCTGCATCAAGGCAGCAACATCCATTTCGAATATGCCATATCTTCCAGTGTAGAATGGTAAATCAACTTTGATCCCAACGGCAGCAGCAACCCAGGCATAAGCCTGTCCCTGTGCATACCAACCATTAATACCAATATTCCCACGTCCTTCACAAGCCAGTTCGCCATAGTTTTTCATTAATATATCGAAACCTAAATCACAACCAAACCTCCCATAGAATATAAGAAATGTACGTTCACCCGTATCGAAAGAGAAATAAGAGCCCAATGCAAAACCTGAACCATCACCCAATGCAGAACCATTGCGTGTTCCCATTACTTCATCAGCAGTTTTGTTTAAACTGGTTAATACCTGCTGTGGAGGTGGTGGTAATTCAGGCACAGATTTTCCTGCCATGAAATAATTGGTCATAGTTGCAAGGTTTAATACGGAAATTCCATTTGGATTATCGGGTGTACCCAAATGTATGTACCAATCGGAAGGTTCAAAGTGCATTACTCCCCATCCTGCACGGCCACCTGGCCCAACCCCTTTTATCAAGCCTCCTGCAATATTGGCATAAATATCAAAAGTAGAATGAAAACATTTATTCGGAAAATCATATAACATACTCACATTTCCATACAATTGCGAACTTTCAGATTCTATTGGAATTTGTACTTCTCTTCCTTTATTCTCAACAATATATTTAGCTTTCTCCATTATTCCGGAGGTATTCACACTAAAGTTATTGGTCGCAAAATACCCGTTGCCGTTAAAAGATATTTGATTAATCCCTCCACTTGTAGTAAAACTCATGCAAAATTCCACATCGCCATTAAAAGCATTCTGTCCGCCTGTTAACCCAAATTTTACGGAAGCTTTTAAACCTAATCCACTGTATTTGTCAGGGGCATAGTAAATACCGGAAGTTGTTTTACCTATCTCACTAACAGGCATATTGCCAACACCAGCCTGTTTCATGTGGTAATATGCGCCACCTCCAAAACCAAAAACAGAAACAGGGCCAGCCGGAATACCTGTTCCCATTGTTACAAGGGCATCGGCAAACCAGTAGCGGTATCCGTTCACATTTCCAAATAAGGCAGTTGCATCCATTCCAAACCCTGCAAAATCTGCCGTTAATGTACCCTTAAATCCATTTCCGTAAATTTCATCACCCCTGACAAAAAAAACTTCACCACTTAACTCAAAAGCTTCGGGCTTAGATATATCAACAGCAATACGGTCAACTTCTACTCCGTCATATTTCCATTTACTGTTTTCATGTTTTCCCCAAACAGTAAACACCCCGTCTCCACCAAAACCGCCATCATTTTCTCCGACAAAATTTACGGTTAATCCCATACGTAAACCAACCCTGTTATCTATGCTTTCAAACCCAATTTCATTGATAGATACCGGGAATTTCGAGAACATATTCTG
Organism: uncultured Bacteroidales bacterium; assembly: GCA_964492185.1. Classification (GTDB taxonomy): domain Bacteria; phylum Bacteroidota; class Bacteroidia; order Bacteroidales; family UBA10428; genus JAFGSZ01. The sequence goes on from CAZBJH010000042.1 coordinate 20,086, forward strand.
ACTTGTACCAAAAGAAATATTGTCAACCCCAAAATAAGGCTTAACAGTTTGTATTCTCATTCCCTGAAATGGTACTTCCGCAATAACCAACCTGGTTGATGTACTGTCTTCCTTGTCAACCGGGGAATTGATGATAAGCGTACCATTTAAAAGAAGAGAGGGGACAAATTCCTTTCGTTTTACTTGTATATTTAATGCGGAGTTTGGCTCAATACGCATATCAGCAGCCCACATATCCATTTCAATAGAGTCTGTTATTGCTACATTAAAAGAATAGGTGTCATCCAAACCCATTACAGCATTGTAGTCAAATAAAGAATTCTGTTTAAACTGGGGAACGTTAATTTGGCCGCTAAAGCCGGCAGCAACTAATTGATTGGATTGAATATCAATTGTAAAATTTTCAACAGAGAATGCCCATCCGCCCAAATCACCTTCATCAAGGGTCATTAACCTTGAAGCAGCTAATTTTCCGGTAAAACCAAGTTCATCTATAAACAGATTTTGAGCATAAAAAGTTAACCGCCCTGTGGAAACACTATCAGTCAGGTTTAGAGTGCCGGTTGTATCATTTGCTATTAGTACACTATCAGCTTGCAACTCCGATGCTGTTTTCTTTCTGAATTGTTGCGGTAAACGTATCTGAGCATCCTGGATATATAAACCCTGCCATATATTCGGGTTACCATCTATAAAATAATCAGTTTGATATTGTGGTGTAAAAGCGATGTTTGCCGGGTTTCTAAAATCACTTAAATCAAATACGGCATTGGTTATACTAAAACCTACTCCATTTAATCCTTTAATTTGAAATGGTTCCAGTGTTAACCCCACCATTAAATTATTCCAGTCTGAAATTGTAGTACTGAATGATGTTCGTAAAGTTGCTGATTTTAGACTACCATCCGGATTTTCAGGAACAAAAAGTGTACTATCAAATAAGACATCAGCAACAATATCCATTTCTCTAAAACCAAAGCAATCCCATTTTACTTTTGTATTACCTGCCCCTTTGAGTATAAGATCGATATTGTTAGTTAAATTAATATTGAAATCAGAAATTAATTCTAATACAGCCTGTCCTTTAATTATTCCTCCCGAGAACGAAATCGGTATATCTGTTCCTTTAAAAGCAATTTTTTTTGTTGTTCCGGGTACAGTAAATGCCATATAAGCAGTAAGAAATGCTTCTCCATTTCTCAATTTCATCTCTGATATAATAATTGCATATTTCTCTGCTTCTTTACTGTCATTGGCTACTATCCCTACCGGCAAATCCAATACATAAGTTGAATCAAGCTTATTTATAAACCGATCCGCTACTTTTACCGTTTCCAACAATTGATAGGCTTTGTTAACTTCTGAATTATCTTTTACTGCTTCTTCCGGATTTAATGATTGAGCAGCAAGATTTAGACTGCAAACTAAAAATACCAATAAAGCCAAAAAAGCTTTGAGTATGTATATAGGGCGGTACAAATTAATATTCATTTATAACTTATGGAGGATTTAGGTTAATTTATTTATACGTTTTATGATATTCTTATGTTTCTGTTCAGCATATTTATTTACTTATTTTCATTCTTATTATTTTTTGAATTTATAAGGTTAAAATTATAAACATACCCAAATGTAAAATTTAGTGTATTATAAGACCTGGCTGCACTGTTTCGGTGCTGAAACAGTATATTCATATTGAAATTATGTTTCTTTTTAAGCGTATATGCTAAACCCATTCGAATATTGAATACATTTGATGAAGGAAAATTTTTCATTTTCGATGTGCTGTAAGAAGTTGTAAAAGAAATACGCAAAGTTTTATCAAAAAACAACTTATTTACTCCAACTACTGGCCCCAATGTATGAGAACCTGCATCGGTCATCTCATTTTGGTTATAATTTAAAGATGCATTACAGGTTAATCCAAGAGATGTCAGGTTAATGATATATGAAGCACTGGCATTATAAAAATTTGATGTGGAGACTGAATCTCCTCCCTGTTCATCATCCGATACCTGCCAGGTTAAATTCAGGTTCAGGGTTTGCCTTTTTTCTTTTGAATTGCTCAACTGGTAGCTTCCGTTAAAGTTGGTGTTTTGAGATATTTGCCTGAAATTCAATGTGTCAAAGTTTTGGTAAGGGTCTGTTTCGTTAATATAATCAAAGGTTGAACGGACATTGGTGAAACTGGTGAAATTTGAATATGCTAAGTTAAGGTTGAGTTTCTTCCCCGGGATATAATTTACATTACATGAACCAACAAAACGTTTGGTGTTATTCATTTTGTTATTGTCAAGGTTATCTTTTTGGAGGCCGGTATTACCGCTGACAGACATCTTATTTTCAAAAAAGTTCACGGAAAAATTAAGTGTCATATTCTCCATATTATTTGTAAAATAATATGCTCCAAGTGTTTTGTATTCAGGGTCAACACGTTCGTATCCTAAACCTATTGAATATCTGTTCTGCCTATAGGTCAGGTTTGTTTTAAAAGCATTCCTGTTAATAGTAGAGGTTCTTAATGGCATAAACCAGGTGGGAGGTTTCAACAAGGCATTATCTTCTGTAACCTTTTCGGTTCTTATATCTGTAGACAAATAACTGCTTGCAAATTCACCTTGGAACTTAAGGTTTGTTATGAGTTCTTTGTTAAAAGAAACTGACATTACTGAATTTTCCTGTGGTAGTACCTGGTTTTCCAGGTCTGTATAATTAATGGAGCTTTCAACATCATAAGCTCTGAACAGATTCACATCAATAAAATTACCATTTTCAGAAATGCCCACTTTGAAGGCATATCCCATTCTTTTATAAGCAGCAACCTGATTGAAATTTGCTGAATCATAGTCAACCGCTTTGTTTAACCTACCATACATGGCGCTTCCATAAAAAATACCAGGTGGATCAATGTCGATCCCCGCACCAAGAAATAAGTGACCGTTTAAGGTGTAAGGTGAGAAACTCATTGTTGCATAGCCTATATGCCCTTTAATCCATTTATAAGAGGGGTGCATCCCAAATTGACTAAAAGGATGTGTAAAGTTTCCCTTATTGTTTGAATACATAAACATTAAGGGAGTATTAATTCCATAAATATTGAAATTTAAACTGCCCGTATAATAACTATTGTAAGATTTAATATTGCCTGAATCGGTAGGTTGTGTATTTATTACCTGGTTGGTTGAAATAAACCCATTTAACAATAATGGTTTTTGTTCTTTAATATTATCCAACGACTGAGCAAGTAAATCATTATTAATGGCTATTGATGAAATCACATACAATAATATTGAAATATTTGTTCTAAATATATTGCGCATTCATTAAAATGAAATTCAAAGCTTTATTTAAAGTTTACCAATAAACTCGTAGTGTTTGTTCAGAATATCCGGGATCAAGGCGTGAAAACCGAAAGAAGTGAGCTCTTGAACACCTTTAAAAATAATTCACGCTGTGAAAAAAAAATTTTTGCCCGCAGTCTACTAAGGTATCCGGGGATTTAAAATTTTTGCAACAACGCAGATACCGGCCATTATGGACAGACACGTTAAACATAAGAAAGCTTTGTAATTAATATCGCGCAAATTACAAATATTTTTTTAAATTGAAAATTTTAACCTTAACCTTTTTTATGGACCCACTCCTAACCCCTACAATGGAGGCGTTAGTGGGAAAAAGCCGAAAGTCTGAAGCCGGAAGCCGAAAAAATAGAGGAAACAATAATCCGTAAGCATCCCATAAAATTTAACAAACATTGATTAGCAAAAGACCTGCAAGACTGCAAGACCGCAAGACTGGCAGGACTTTTTCTTTTCTCAACTCCTCAACTTCTAAACCCTCACACCACCCATAGAACGCAGTCACCCATAGAACGCAGTCACCCATAGAACGCAGTCACCCATAGAACCCATAGAACCCAGTCATAGAACCCAGTCGGACAAGGCTATATTACATAGAACCCAGTCGGACAAGGCTATATTACATAGAACCCAGTCGCTTACATAGAACCCAGTCGGACAAGGCTATATTATTAATAATGAGTCAAATAATCTTAAAAAATAGA
>CAZBJH010000043.1:0-24146 GCA_964492185.1 uncultured Bacteroidales bacterium
TATTTTTTATAGAGTCCGTCTATAAAGTAGTTAAAATGTTTATCCATACATGTGTTTGTTCAGAAGGTTCCATTTGCAAGGCTCGCGCGGTCCCTAGTCGTGAATGAGCAATTTCCGGACAAGCGTAACGCGGCAAATGGGACTTTATGGACAGACACTAAGTAGTAAGTGAATAGCTTACAGTAACATTGTTTGCATACCTGATCTGTACAGCCATTTTATCATATATATCGATCTCTTTTCGCCATACGCAATTATCACGAATATAACCGTCATGATGTTCATTGGCAACATATAAGTTCATAAGATGATCACTTTTGGTGATATCCCAGAAAAATTTGCATTTGGTTTTGCGCGGGCATCCGCGGCAGTGGTCTCCCCTGAATGAATTATTTGCCCCGTAATACTCCAGCATGCCATAGGCATTTACCTCAACAGGGTCGGAATTGAGCCACCAGTTAAGAAGGTCGAAATGATGCGTTGCTTTATGCACGAGTAATGTACCTCCTTTGTCACGTAAGCCATGCCAACGCCTTTAATATGATGCGCCATGGTAAACATTCAGATACCAGTTGAAATCAATAGAAGTGATACGGCCGACACGGTTGTTTGCAATCATTTCCCGTATGCGCGTATGATGGGGATTATACCTGTAATTAAAACCCACAAGCACTTTTCTGCCTGCTTTTCTTTCGGCATCAAGGATCTGCTGGCATTTGACCTCATCCGTGGTCATGGGTTTTTCAGTTAATACCTCAGCCCCGTATTCAAGACCTTTTACAATGAATTCATGATGTGTTGAATCCACAGTGGTCACGATCAGCATGTCGCGCTTTACAGTTTTCATCATCTCATCAAAATTGGTGAATGTCGGACATTTGGCACCAATAAATTTCTTTCCAAAAGCCAGTCTTCCGGGATTAATATTACATAATCCCACGAATTCTATAATGGCACCATAACGTTCCCGTATAGTCCTGCCCCAGAATGAAATCCCATGTATACCTGTCCCTATAAGGGCAATTCGTGTTTTTTCAGCATAAAGCCGGAGCCAAAGGAGGAAGCCGGATTAATCAGCATACTGCCAGCCAGGGCTGCTCCTGATGTCCTGATAAAATTTCTTCTTTCCATAGTTTGAATGTGTGTTAGTTAAAAGTATTATTTTAGGCCTGCATAGGGTAGACTATAAATATATATAAAATATACGGGAATAATGGTCCAATTAAGGGTAGATGAGTACAAATTTTCCCGGGTAACATCCCGGTTTACAGGATATATGAACCCTGAACAATTAAGGAATACTGCTGGTTACTATTTGTTGTGGTTCAGTATTAAAGAAAGAAAACAGGGATGATCCTTTTATAAGGTCCCTGCTTTCGTTCTTCAAATGGTCGATAAGTTATCTGCTATAATGATGAGATATTGTATAAAAAGGTTGCGTCATAGCCGGCCAGATTATTCCGGGTTCCAGTTTATTTCTTTTATTCCCTGCCGGCGAAGAATATCATTTGTTTTGGAGAAATGCCGGCAACCGAGAAAGCCGTTATAAGCAGAAAATGGAGAAGGATGTGCAGCTTTCAGAATATGGTGTTTACTGTTGTTGATCAATGATTCTTTTGCAGCGGCATATCTGCCCCATAATAAAAATACTATTCCTTTTCTGTTTTCCGATATTTTTCTGATCACAGAATCGGTAAATACCTCCCATCCATGGTTTTGATGAGATCCGGGCTGACCGGCCCGTACTGTAAGAGTGGCATTGAGAAGAAGTACACCCTGATCAGCCCATCTAGTCAGGTTTCCATTAACCGGAATGCTTATTCCCAGATCATTATTAAGTTCTTTAAAAATATTCCTAAGTGAAGGAGGAGGGGGAACACCATCGGGAACTGAAAAACACAAACCATGTGCCTGACCTTTACCGTGATAAGGGTCCTGACCAAGCAATACTACTTTAATATTTTCAAAGGGAGTATGATTAAAAGCATTAAAGATCAGATTGCCCGGTGGATAGACCTGGTATTTCATTTTTTCTTTGATCAGGAACTCTTTTAGTCCTTTAAATTCTGGTGTCTGAAATTCATTTATAAGCTGTTCTTTCCAGCCCGCTTCAATTTGAGGATTAATTGTAGTCATTGTTCCTTTTTTTTGCAAAAATAGTTTTTCGCGTTCAGTCAGCGCAGGCTTTTACCTTTTTTATTCCCTTAGGTCTTATTATCAAAGGGATTAATATAGGATGCAGGGCAGACAAAAAATAGTTCGAAAGCACTGCTTATGGGAAGGGGAAGTATTATAAATAGAGTCCGTCTATAAAGTAGTCAAAATGTTTAACCATACATGTGTCTGTTCAGAAAGTTCCATTTGCAAGGCTCGCGCGGTCCGAAAACGCGGAGTGTACTTATCGTGAATGTGCAATTTTCGGACAAGCGTAACGCGGCAAATGGGACTTTATGGACATACACTAAATATTGTAGAATGTCTTTTGCCAAAGATTGTTAGTAACTCTGATTTTATCTGACCAGTGAATTATTTAATTTTGGTTTTGGGTGGAGAAAATAGCAGGACTATGATAAAGAAGGTTTTACCATATTTAATTGTCACGTTTGCTGTGATTATTCTTGTAGTTGGATTTTTAATAATTAAAAAATCATCAGAGGTTGCGGGAAATCCGCTGAGGGCTATTCCCTATGATGCTGCAGTTATCATTAAGATCAATGAATATGATGATTTGATCAGGGAATTTACCAGGGAAAACAAGTTATGGCAACAATTAAGTACTATTCCTTCTTTTGCAGAGCTTGAAAGGCAGATAAGGTATATTGACTCGCTTATGAATGAGAATAGTAATGTAAGGGCTCTTATATTGAATACTCCTGCTTTCCTCAGCCTTCATTTTACAGGAAAGGCTGATGTCAGTACTTTACATGTGTTTAGCCTGCCAAAAGGGCTTATTTCCAGGGATATACATGAATTGATCATTGATCTGACAGGAGATTCCGGTAGTGTTGTATCACGCAAGTACGAGGGTACTGATATGTTTGATGTCCGGTTTATGCATAGTGCCAGGGGACGCAACTTTTCATATTGTATTCATGACGGGCTTATGCTGGTAAGCTTTTCGTCTATCCTGCTTGAAGATGCCGTAAGACAAACAAGCTTATCCTCCGGTATCATGAATGACATGGGGTTTAATAAAGTAAATGCCGTAGCCGGTAAAAATGTCATTGCCAATATTTTTATTAATTATAAGCATTTTCCAAAGACCCTTTCTGTTTTTGCTAATCAAAAGAGCAGAGAAAAAATAAGAGATCTTGATAATCTGGCTGACTGGTCGGAACTTGACCTGAACATTAAAAGTGAGTTGCTGATGCTGAACGGATTTACGTTTGCAAATGATTCGCTGAAGAAGCAGGTGAATATTTTTTTGGATCAGGATCCTCAAAAATTGGCTATAAGCAAAGTATTGCCCTCGAATATATCTACATTCATGGCCGTGGGCTTTGAAAGTTTTAAGGAATATATGCAGGAATACCGTAGGTTTTTAAGGATGGAGGGCAAATTAACGTCTGATCGAAGGGATCTCGATGAGATCAGCAGGCAGTACGGGATCAATATTGAGAGCATTTTTACTTCAATTGTTGACAATGAAATGTGTATTGCTTTTGATGATCAGCCCCTGGAGGGACAAGCACAAAATGTTTTTGCTTTTTTTAAAATAAAAAGCCAGGCACAGGCTGAGAAAGAACTTGGCGATTTGTTACAGACTGTTGCACGAAAGGAGAAGAAAACAGCCAATAACTATATGCGGAAATATAAACTGGATAATGTTACGGAATACACAATTTTTCATCTCGACCTTGACCTGGTTTTACAAAAAATGGCAGGGGATGTATTTGGTTCAATTGATGATCATTATTTTGTTTTTTATAACAGTTATTTGATTTTTAGTAATTCTCCCGTAGCATTGCAAAATTTGTTACACAGCAATGTATTGCATAAGACACTTGAAAATGACGCAACATTCAGAAAATTTGCCGATAATATGTCGGCCCGCTCGAATTTGTTTTTTTATACTAATTTAAGCAGGTCATTGGTAAATTTCACCCCCTTTCTCTCTTCTGATGTCGTAAAGGTTTGGAAGGAATACAATCCGGTTTTTCAAAATGTTCAAACGCTGGGTTTCCAATTAAATACAAGTGGCAGTATGCTATATACCAACCTTGCCCTGATGTATTTTCCTGTTTACCATGAACGCCCCCATACCGTGTGGGAAACTCTGCTTGATACTGTGGCAGATTTTAAACCCGCATTCGTATTAAATCATTACACGAAGGAAAATGAGATCTTCGTCCAGGATTTGAATAATAATGTTTACCTGATTAACCAGGCGGGCAGGATATTATGGAGAATACCACTTCCGGAGAAAATTATGAGCGATGTATATCAGATTGATTATTATAAAAACGGTAAGCTGCAAATATTGTTTAGTACAGGTAATTACCTGCATTTAATAGACAGGAACGGGAATTATGTTGAGCGTTTTCCTGTGAAACTGAGGTCTCCGGCGACCAATGGAATGGCATTATTCGATTATGAAGGGAACCGAAATTACAGAATTTTTGTCGCCTGTGAGAACAGGAAGGTTTATGCTTATGCCAAAGACGGAAGCATTATTAGCGGTTGGCAGTTTGATCAGTCAGAAGGAATTGTTAAACAACCTGTAAAGCACTTCAGGGTTGGGAGCAGGGATTATATTGTATTTGGAGATCAATTCAGAACGTATGTCCTTAACCGGAGAGGGCAGGTAAGGACTGATGTTCGTGTCTTATTCCCGAAATCGGAAAATAACAATTATTTGCTTGATAGTGACCCGCCTGACGCGGATGCCAGATTTGCCTGCACCGATACTGCGGGAACAGTTTATTTCTTTTATTTTGACGGTAATATCGAAAAGTTAAAAATAAAGGATTTTTCAGCGGATCATTATTTTGATTTGAAGGATGTTAATAACGACGGGGCAAAAGACCTGATTTTTCTGGATGATGATAAGCTGGAGGTGTTCGGTTTGGATAAGAATCTGATTTATGATTATGATTTTGATGCCTCAATTACTGACAGGCCTGTCTATTTTCATTTTTCTGCTTCTGACAGAAAAATCGGTCTTGTATCGAAAGATGAAAATAAAATTTTTCTTATAAATAACGACGGGTCGCTTTATGATGGTTTTCCTTTACAGGGATCGACATTATTCAGCATTGGATATCTTAATGATGGCCTTTCCCAATTCAATTTAATTGTCGGCAATAATGACAACTTTTTGTATAATTATGCCGTACAATGAGATGTGATAATAAATATTCAATATATGAAACTAGTTATACATTTTTCGTGTATTTTGCTCATATTTTTTACAGCCTGCACAAAAGATCCGCTTGATCCGGACAAGGTGTCAGATCAGGTTGAGTTGAGCCCGGGACTGGCCGCACCATTGATTAAGGGAAATTTTTCCATTGTTGATCTGTATAACGATGAGGAAGACACCTTGTTTGTTTTTGATGGCGATTCCATCAAGGTCGTTTTTTCATTGGACTCGGTTTTTAGTTTACAAGGCCGGGATATATTAAATATACCTGAACAACAAACCCAGTATTATGATTTTACTGCTTCGTCTGATATACCCGCCGCGCTAATGCCCGATACACTTTTTCGCGATAGTGTGGAGCATCACACATTTTCTACTGATGGCAATATGAGGATTGACAGTGTGTTTACCAACGAGGGATTTATACGCGTGGATGTGAGTTCGGACTATCATCATACCGGCATGCTTTATATCACCAGCCCTTCATTATACAGTGACGGGGAAATGTTTCATGAAGCTGTTCAGATTAGCAGAGACGACGGAAATTTCTCAACCACACAGTACTATCCCTTAAACAATTCAAGAATTTATATCGACCATGATCATCCGGGATCCGGTTCCATGGAAGTTAAGTTCGATTTGTTCCTTTACCGTAATCCCGGTGAGGGCATTATAGCAGGCGAACAGGTTTTGATCGAGTTTACGCTTGAGGATATCGATACATATGAGGCGGCATTTGGTTACCTGGGTGATACCATTCACTCTGCCGATACCCTGATTGATATTGCCCTGGAAGAAATATCGGGTTTGTCAGGTACATTTAATGTAACTGATCCCAGGATTAATTATTTCTACACACATTCTATGGGTTTTCCGATGGAAGTGGATATGAATATGCATGCTGAATATGAAGAAAAGCCCTTAGTTGTAATAAATCCTGAATCCCGCCCTGTTGATTATTCTTCTGATTACACTGATCCTGAAGTATCAGGTATGATAAGTTATGACAAGACAAATATTCTTAATATCGGTGATTTTATTTCTTTCCCCCCGCCTGTATCAATAGCTTTTGAAGGAGGTATCCATATTAATCCGGACAATGATACAACAATAAAAAATTTTGTACTTGGGAGCAGTAAGATCGATGTCGGTCTCGAAGTGGAGGTGCCGCTTGAGTTCCGGTCAAATCTTCAGTTCCGGGATACCATGAAGCTTGATTTCGGCGACATGGATGAAGCCGGGTACATTGAAAAAGTAGATCTTTATTATTGGTTTACAAATGAGTTTCCTGTGAATATTGATGCTACAATGATCTTGTATGATTCAATTGCCGGCCGTCATTTTGATACTATCCCATTTAGTAAGGAAGGGGATATGTTTATTCAGGCTGCGGCTGTTGATGACCGCGGGTTCACAATGCTCGACAGGGTGGTTGAACAGTCGGGTTTTATCAGCTTGGACCAGGAAGCGATCGATCGTTTATTTCATGATGCAAATAAGATGATTCTGACTGGAAAATTTGTATCGTATGATCATCTGAATACTCCTAATGTGACGATATTAAATACATATAGGCTCAATTTTAAATTTGGCATTGATGCTGATGTTCATTATCAAGGCAATTTAAGCGATGAAAGTGATGAATAAAATAAATAACCGAACAGTGTATATCAAAAAAACATTGTTTTATTTTGCAACGGCGTGTGTTATTTCCTGTTTTGGAATACGTCCTGCCGGTGCTCAACAAAGTAATACACTGTATTTCCTGGAGAATGTCCCGCAAAAGCATTTACTGAATCCTGCTTTTCAGCCGGAATGTGGTTTTTACCTGGGATTGCCGGCCATTGCCCCGTTGCAGTTATACGCGGGCAACAGTGCTTTTAGTTTGGATGATGTAATGTGGTATGATGAAACACTGGATTCAACCATTACTTTTTTACACCCCCTGGCCAGTAAGGATGATTTCCTGAATAATTTTAAAAATTCTAATTTTGTTTCAGCTGAACTAAGCACGGCAATCCTTTCCTTTGGCTTCCGGATTCAGGATTATTTCATTTCTTTTGATGTCAGTGAACGATCAGAAGCAACCATTAGTTATCCGTCAGATCTGATTAGTTTTATTATTCAAGGGAATGAGAACGGGGAAACCTTCGATTTGAGTAATCTGGGAGTAAACATGAATAGTTATATGGAGTTTGCACTCGGTTTGTCCAACAGGTACAGTGATGAATTATCTTTTGGTTTTAAAACCAAGCTGCTTTTTGGGGTGGTGAATCTTTCCACGGCCAATACTGACCTGACTGTCCAAACCGGCGTTGATCAATGGCATGCGCGGTCAAAATTTGATATAAATGCCAGCCTGCCGGGTTATTATATTCCTGAAGATGAAGACGGATACCTTGATTTTGAGGAAGCTGATTTTGAAGAAGACCTTGAAGCCGGTGATTTCCCGGGACTGATTACTAAAAATATCGGACTGGCGCTGGATTTGGGTGTTGATTATCGTCCGTCGGAGTTATTTTCCCTGTCAGCCAGTGTGCTTGATTTGGGATTTATCCGGTGGGGCAGCTATGTGCATAATATGTCTCAGGATGCAGAATTCGTTTTCGAGGGACTAATAAAAGATTTTGAGAGTGATTCGTCGGATTTTGAGCATATGGCAGAGGATTTGGCAGACAGCATTAAAAATACCTTTACCCTGGCAAATGCAGAAGATCCGTATACAACATTTTTGAACGGGAAAATATACCTGGGAGGCAGGTATAATATTCATGAAAAGATAAGTTTTGGTTTTCTTTCAAGAACCGGAATTGTCAGAGGTAAGGTAAGACAACAGGTAACATTTTCAACCAACTTTAATCCTTTCAGAGAGTTCAATGCCTCCATATCGTATTCCATAATGAACAATACCTATAATAATCTGGGCATCGGCATATCAACCAACCTGGGTCCGTTCGATCTTTATATTATCAGTGATAATGTTCCGGTCGTGTACAGAAAAATTGTCTCAACACCTGCATTAATACCCCACAAAGCCAGGACATTTAATTTGAGAATAGGACTTAATCTTGTTTTTGGTTATAACAAGCTTAAACGTATACAGCGGGATAAGCCACTTGTCTTCTAATTAGTGTCTGTCCATAATGTCCGATATCCGCGTTGCTGCTCATATTTTAAATCCTCAAATACTTAAGTATACCGCGGTTTAAAATGTTCACGCGCGGCTATTGTATAGAATAATATTGTTTTAATATGCATTCCCGCGGGCTGGTGTTTCGAACTGCCCGCGAGGCAGTTCGACCTACTTTTTTACTCCCTGACGGTCGTGAGACCACTGCGTTAAGTTGACTTCCACACAAAAAAGTAGGCAAAAAAGGTCACCGTTCCATAAAAATCGCTGGATTTACTACGTTAGGTTTTCTCCCCGCGGAACCCAAACTCACTCCTTCTTCGTCGTCGCTCAGACAGGGTTCCTTCAGAACCCCGTGACGAAAACCTTCCTTGAAATCCTACGTGATTTTTCTGAGACGGATCCCGCTTTTGCACAACTATATGCTAATTACAATGATGGATTATTCCCAATCCCGTTATTATGAATTAGTGGAGTATAAAAAAATATTTTAACTTCGCAATTCGTTAAAATTAATTATGGGATTTTTACGCGCGATATTAATTTTTATCCTGGTGGTTTATCTCGGGGGATTGATCACAAGGTATGTGTTTCCATTACTGCTGAGAAGGTATGTGAGGAAAAGGACGGGTAATGATAAGCGTTACAGGCAAAATGACAAACAAAAAAAGGAAGGTGAAGTTACGATTGATTACCAGCCTGAAAAGTCAAAGAAAATCAAAAAGAACAAAGGTGAGTATATTGATTATGAAGATGTGAATGAAGACTGATTTGTGTCTGTACATAAAGTTCCATTTGCCGCGTTACGCTTGTCCGAAAATTGCTCATTTACGACTAGTAAACTCCGCATTTTCGGACTGCGCAAGCCTTGCAAATTGAACTTTCTGAACAGACACATGTACGGTTAAACATTTTGACTATTTTATAGACGGACTCTGATTAAAGTTTGTCAATAAACTCAAATAATTAACAATACTATTGTATTGACTTTAGTTTTTTGGCCAGGCTGGAAGCAAAAATAAAATCATTCAGGTTAGGATCGGATGAATTTAAGATGTCTTTATTACTCCCTTCCCAGCATTTTTGACCTTCATGAATGAACATTACTTTTTCACCAATTTCCATCACTGAATTCATGTCATGTGTATTAATAACAGTGGTTATATTGTATTCATGAGTTATTTCACTGATCAGGTTATCAATCACGATAGCTGTTTTTGGATCAAGACCAGAATTTGGTTCATCACAAAACAGGTATTTCGGATTTTGTACAATTGCCCTGGCGATTGCCACACGCTTTTTCATTCCCCCGCTTAATTCAGCCGGATAGAGATTGTTTACATTGTCAAGGCTTACCCTGTTAAGGCAGAAATTTGCCCGATCTGTCTTTTCTTCAGTGGTCATATTTGTGAACATGTTCAAAGGGAAGATAACATTTTCCTCAACAGAGAGGGAATCGAATAAAGCACTTCCCTGGAACAGCATGCCCATTTCGCGCCTCAGGGACTGTTTTTGTTTCATCGACATGCTTACAAAGTCCCGTCCGTCATACAGGATTTTCCCCCCATCCACATCAAGCAGGCCGATGATAGATTTCATAAGAACGGTCTTTCCCGACCCGCTTCGCCCGATGATTAGGTTGGATTTTCCCTGTTCGAAGGTAATTGAGATATTATCCAGTATCCTTGTTTCCCCGAAGGATTTATATAAATTATCAATACTGATCATTTTGCGAGTAATAGCTGGGTTAATATTACATTGAACAATAATATGAGCACACTGCTTGTCACCACACCGCGGGTACTGGCTTTTCCTACCTCAAGAGCCCCCCCTTTCACATAATATCCGAAATATGCAGGCACGGAAGTTATGATAATAGCAAAAACAATGGTTTTTATTATCGAATAAGTAATATAAAATGGAATAAACCAATATTGAATGCCATAAATATAATCCGGTGATGAAAGTGCACCTGTGGTAACGGCAGCGAGCCATCCGCCGAAAATACCTACAAACATACTTATTATGGTTAGAAACGGGTTAAAAAATACTGCAGCTGTTATTTTTGGGAAGATCAGGTATCCGGCTGAATTTACACCCATTATTTCCAGGGCTTCAATTTGTTCGGTTATTCTCATATGACCGATTTCAGAAGCAATATTTGATCCGACTTTCCCGGCAAGGATCAGGCCTACTATTGTTGAGGAAAATTCAAGCAGCATCGTGTCCCGTGATGTTAACCCTATCAGATACAGGGGTATGAGTGGATTCTCGAGATTATACCTGGTTTGCAGGGTAATAACGGCCCCCATAAATACAGATATAATAATGACTATACCAATAGAGTTAATACCAAGGTTTTCAACCTCGATCAGAAATTGCTGATAGTACATTTTTGCTTTTTCGGGCCTGGCAAAAACTCGCTTCATCAACAAAAAATAATTACCTATTTCTCCAAAAACTTTCATTTATCAGAAATATATTTTGGCCTTAAATTTACTAATAATCTTTTGTACAAAAGAGAAACAGGGATTTTTATCATTATAAAGTGATTATCTGTCAAATTCAGTCATTAAAAACCGGACGAAATTTAGTATATTAGAAACTCTGAATAGGGACTAAAAATTATGATATGGATACTTCGAATTATTGTGTTATAATGGCAGGAGGCATAGGTAGCCGCTTCTGGCCGCTCAGCAGGACGAGCAAACCGAAACAGTTTCTTGATATTTTGGGAACAGGTCAGACACTGCTTCAGCAGACTTTTGACAGGTTTAGTAAGGTAATTCCCCGGGAAAATATTTTTATTGTGACAAATGCTGATTACGGTTCACTGGTTAAGGAACAATTGCCAGATATAAGTGATAATCAGGTATTGCTTGAGCCGATGAGGCGGAACACCGCCCCCTGTATCGCGTATGCCAACCATAAGATAAATCTGATCGATCCTGATGCAAAGATCGTTGTTGCTCCTTCCGATCATCTTATATTGAAAGAAAATGAATTTCTGGAAGTAGTGAAAAAAGGAATTCAGTTTGTAAGTGAAAACGATAGTCTGTTAACCCTCGGCATACAGCCCTCCAGGCCCGAAACAGGATATGGATATATACAGGTTAACGGGGGACTTGAAAAAATTGAGCTGAATAAGAGTTTGAGAAAGGTTAAAACATTTACCGAAAAGCCTGATTCAAAGATGGCGAGGCTTTTTTTGGACAGTGGTGATTTTTACTGGAACTCAGGCATATTTTTCTGGTCACTGAAGACCATTATGCAGGCATTTGAAAAATACCTGCCCGAAGTGGATAATATGTTCAGGGGAGGGACGGCTTTTTATAACACGGGAAAAGAAACTGCCTTTATCGAAGACAACTACCCGGAATGCCGGAATATATCTATTGATTACGGAATAATGGAAAAAGCAGGGAATGTTTATGTCTTGTGTGCGGATTTTGGATGGTCAGACCTCGGAACCTGGGGGTCGCTTTATGAACATTTGGGGAAAGACAATAATAAGAATACAGTAACAGGGAAGCAGGTTTTTGTATATGACTCAAAACGTTGTCTTGTTAATATTGGTAATGAAAAGCTGGCTGTGATTCATGGTCTGGAAGATTATATCGTGGTAGATTCGAATAACATACTTTTAGTATGTAAAAAGGATGATGAACAAAAAATAAAGCAGTTTGTAAATGATGTAAGGGTGGAAATGGGCGATAACTATATCTGACCCGAAACAGAAAGTAATTTATTTGCCGGAAAGCAATAAAAAAAGCTCCCTGATCCCAGGGAGCTTTTTGATATTATGGCAATGAGTTGTTTAGTATTCCCACAGATCATGTTCCATGTTGAAAAGTTCTTCTTTAATCCTTTCGGCTTCGAGGAGAGCATCCACACCCATGGTGTACTGATTGATTGTCCGGTTATTATACACGTTTGATTTACCAAAGACGTAACTGTTAAACCTGCGCTGCCAGAAAAAATCATCGAAGGAAATGCGCTGTGCATCATTATTGCGGTTAAACACTTCGTGGTTGGCAAGTATAGGGCGGATTTCCGGGAAATAAACCCAGAATGTTTTTTCCCTTAACAGCTCATCCGTGGGCAATCCCTGGTCATCCCTTCTGTAATAAAGCCTTATGGGGCATAAGCCGATTGTCCTGACTTTCATAACGGAGTGGTTCTTATCAAAAAACCATTTTTCCTTAACAAGTATCTGTTTCACTTCATCGGTTTTCCGGTCTCTTTCCACCACTGTTTCCACAAGCTGACCTGTGGTCGGATCTGTGGTTTTAATCGTATCTTCCCCTGCATCAAACTTGGAATCGATTTGATCACGTGTCATTGGAACCGTGAATTCGTTTAAGTCATCATCGGTGGAAAATGCACGTATACCTTCATTATCTATCCCGTATAATAAGAGGCTGATCAGACTCATACGTTCGCCAATAGGTTGTGTAGGATAGTATAGAGGTAGATTTTGTTTTTGCCTGAGATCGATCATCCTGTAAATAACTTTCGACCACATTACATCGGCTTCCCTGACATATGCATATGGAACAGGATCCTTGAAAGGGATATGTTCTTTTACATATACTTCCATCATTTGATCTTGCGCTTTCACATTCACTTTTCCAAAGATCATGAATGCCGATAATCCGATTAAAATAAAAACAACTCGTTTCATTACGATATAATTTTAAAAGTTAATTCAATTGAAACATTATTGTCGGGAGGGGTCGTTGCGAACCATCGGGTCCTACAGCTTTAATATCCTGTATATATATTCTTGACCCTTTTCCCAATGTACGTATTAAATTCTTTTGCTCATCAGTGAACCGGTTACCCCGGGCAGTGGCATCCCTGACAAATCCGTTAACCACGCTGGAAACCGTAAATTCAGTTACCGTAAATTTAAGGTCAAATTCAAAGTTTTCCATTTCAGCTATAACCCCTAATTGTGCCAGCAACAAGTTTTTATCAATCTGTCCGCTGGTTCTGTCAGCAACTTTTGCTACCGGGTCGGGAACGATTTTAACCCTGAATTCCTTTCTGCCTACCTCGCGCATCTGACCATCAACCTCTGCACGAACAACGACCCATGCGCGACCGGGTCTTTTTGGGCGCACAACATAAGGGGGGCGTGATGATATTGAGCCATTGGTCATGGCCGGATTTATCTTATCAGGCGTAACGCCGGCAACGGATATATCCACCGGGTTATCCACTCCCAGATAAAATACGTTCATTTTGGTTGGTGATACCACCACACTGCCTTCAGCTACCTGGTATTGTTTCTTGAACGGACGGGTAATTGTTCCCGAAGAACTTCTTAACTCGATAATACCGCCCCATGAGCGGAAACCTGTGCTTGATTCCGGACGTACAAGCTTTCCCTTGCCATTTACAACACTAATTTCATCATAGTTCAGATCATCACGTTTTTTATAGATCCAGATACCGTCTTCCAGTACGGAGTCATAGGGGTTCGTACTGTTGGTTACCCAAACAACAGGGTCCTGTGTTGAATCAGTGGCAGCCAGAAATATATCGGCAGTGTAATTGTTACCTTTGATTATATAGTTAGAATTCGGGATCACTGTTGCTTCAATTTTGTTAAATTTCACTGCACCGGCATCAATCTGTGCATAAAGGTAATTGACCACCTCCGATTCAGCATTTCTGATGTCTATTTGCAGGCTTGACATTATTGCCAGAAACCCTACGACAGGAGAGTGGCCGAATTTATGTTGTTCCCATGTTTTAGATTCATCACTAATCTTGCCGGATTCTTCAAGCTCGGTTACCAGTCCTTTTTTTATTGATTCCTGGAGAGTTTCATTGCCTTTGACCAGTTCGAGCAAATTTCCCCTGTATGATTCTATCTGTTCTTTTAATAATCTGGCGTTACTGTTTTTATTCAGCTCATTGCCGATCATTATCCTGTTGGGAGTGTCATAATCGGTGACAGCTTCAATATTCCCGGTTATTATATTGTCTCCTTCAATAGCATCAGTATCTTCACCTTCGGCTTCTTTTACAACTTCAACTTTCAGTTCATGGATGCGATTAACTAATTCGTCAGCCTGCTGCTGAACGGAATTTGCTTTTTCAAGCCAGGGCGTAACTTTTTTTTCATTAAGCTGGGCCTGATAGTTGAAGTTTTTATATACTTCATCGATTTTTGATTGCAGTGTAGCACGTGTTTTTCCGAGACCTGACTCAATAATTCCAAACGCATCCAGAACTTCTGTTGATACATTCAGTGCCAGCAATGCTGTCAGCACCAAATACATCATACCAATCATTTTTTGTCTCGGTGTTTCTTTTCCGTGGGCCATGTGGTTTCTTTATATACTAAATATATGATTGCAGATTATTTGTTGATTAACATGTTCATTGAAGAAAGCATGTTGCCGTATATTGAGTTCAATGATGATAAACTGTTCCTGAGTTTGACGATTTCTTCCTTATACTTATTGGTTTCATCGATTGATTCTTTGAGATCACCCACCATTTCATTCAATCCGGCATATACTTCTTTTGACCCTTTCATTTGCTGATTACCTTCCTGGATTTGAAGCTCATATACTGCATTTAATGCCGAAAGGTTTTTGTTCAGTGCTTCGATATGTTGCTCATGGTCTTTTGTCCCTTTTACAACGGTTTGCTCTTCGTTTTGTATTGACAATGCAGCTTTTTTGTATGAATCTGCAACTTCAGCGCCTGATTGTGAGATCAGGCCGGCAGCTTGGATATAAGCTTCGGATAGATTGCCTGCCGAATTTTTAATGTTTTCGGTAGTCTGGACATATGTATCCCTGATTGTGTTTACCGAATCTGTTGCTCCCTGTAGGCTGTCGATAAAACTGCCGGTTACCGGTCCTGTTTGTGAAATGTCAGCCAGGCTGGCAGTTGTTTCATGAAGCTTTTTGAGTCCGTCACCAAGCTTTCTAAAATTCTCTTCGTCCATGCCGGATTGTTCAAGTATATCTTCAATCCGTTCTATCGGTCGTTCACCCTCGACTATTTTTGACTCTTTGAACTGTTCAATATCATCCGGATCGGATATACCTGCCAGTTCCGGGTAAACCAGCGTCCAGTCAAGTTCCTCATGCAAGGGTTCGAAAGCCGAGAAAAAGAAAATGATTGATTCGGTACAAAGCCCTGCTGTAAGCATGATACCTGCACCTTTCCAGTGTTGGATCTTAAATAAAGCACCTATAATTACTACGGATGCGCCAAGACCATAAAGTTTGGCCATAAAATTTTTCCACCCTGAACTTTGAACAATGTCTGTTAGGCTCATAATGTTTTATTATTTAGGAATATATCTATTCGTGGTATTTTATTAAAAATTTCATTAATTACTTCCCAGGTATGATCTGACACATCTGAATCCCAAATATGATTTTGCCGTATCCTGGTATTCGTAGGACCTTACTCCGTTTTGCATATAATAAGCAATATCTTTCCATGACCCGCCGCGAATGACTTTTCTTTTTAGTACAGGGGGGTCATCCGGTTTTGCATTATATTTATAATCGGGATTCAGGTCATGGGCAAAAATATATGCTGATTCGTCATATGCATTGGATGTCCATTCTGCCACATTACCGGCCATATCAAATAAACCATATTCATTTGGCTGGTATGTTGCAACGGCAATGGTTGTGAGTCCGCCATCATCAGCATAATTTCCCCTAAGTGGTTTGAAATTCGCCAAAAAACAACCTTCTTTATTACGCGTATAGTAACCGCCCCATGGATACATGGAATGTTCCAGTCCGCCCCTGGCTGCATATTCCCACTCCGTTTCGATGGGTAAACGGTAATGATGAACACCCGGCTGGCCGCTTTGATTTAATGCTGCATTCAGCAATTCGGTTCTCCATATAGCAAAGGCATTTGCCTGTTTCCAGGTTACCCCCACAACCGGATAGTTATCGTACGAGGGATGCCAGAAATACATTTTTGCAAGGGGTTCATTGAATGAATAAGTGAAATCTGAGATCCAGCACAATGTATCAGGATATACATTGACCAGGTCTCTTATTACAAATGATGAACGGTCCTGAACCTCAATTCTTTCACCGTCATTATTAATAATATAACCTTCATATTGTTTGGTGTCAAAGTTGTACCTGTTGGTTTTTTTTGCAGCTTGTTTCAGGTCAATCCAGAAGTATTCATACATCAATTTTCGTGAATCGATTTCTTTCTTATTGTAGAACCTTTCATTATCAGGTAAATACAAATCACTCAGGATCTCATTTACTTCTTCATCCCTGAAATCAATACGCATTTCCCAGTTAATTTTGGGCGGATCGACCGGATTTCCGAATTTGTCTTCTGTGATTACGTAATCATCAAGCTGTTGCCCTAACATTCTGCGCATAATTGAGTCACGTACCCAATAAACAAATTGCCGGTATTCGTTGTTTGTGATTTCGGTTTCATCCATCCAGAATGCTTCAACGGCTACAGTTCTTGAAAAAGAAGTCTGTGCCCAGGCAACATCCTGGTCATTTTCACCTTGCGTGAAACTTCCCTGGGGCACAAAGACCATACCGTAAGGATCCGGCTCAAAATATTTTGCTCTTCCCTGAACACCTGTCAGCTCGCCGCTCTTGTAATTTGAGCATCCGCTGATGATTAAAAGTGTAAATACAATACCTAAAGAAATTGTTTTTTTCATGACTTAAATGTATTTATCAAAAATACCCGATTGCTGTATTTATTATTTTTTTAAAGATATCTTATGCTTTTGTATTGTTTCGGACTTTTTTCCACACCGATCCTGAAACAATAATTCAATACGATTTCATGTGAACCCTGATTATATTGTGTCAGTTTTGTCGTTGCAAAATCATATGCATATCCCACTTTAAGCCCGTTAAAGATTTCTATTCCTACCATTCCTACAAT
Source organism: uncultured Bacteroidales bacterium (assembly GCA_964492185.1). Taxonomy (GTDB): domain Bacteria; phylum Bacteroidota; class Bacteroidia; order Bacteroidales; family UBA10428; genus JAFGSZ01. The sequence continues at coordinate 17,418 of CAZBJH010000043.1, forward strand.
TGCATTTGCCGGTCTATAAGTAACGCCACCCCAGAATTTTTTATTGTATCGAACAATTGCATTTAAATCAAATTCAGTAACTTTGGCGTCAGACTGAACTAATACAGAGGGAATTATTTCGAAAGAAGGATTGTTTAACTGAACATTATAACTTGCTGTTAAATAATAATGCCTTGCCTTTTTTTCAAATGTATCATTATTTCCTGAAGAGGTTTCATTCGGATAACGTATTTCAGATTCAAGAATGTTTGTGGCTGAAAGCCCCAGGTAAAGATATTCACTTCTGTAGAAAAGGCCTGCATTCATATCGAATGCGAAAACATTCTGATCTCCCCGGGGGATAGCCATATCTTCACCTCCAACTCCCGAATTATTTAATTCATCAGTAGAAAGCCAGTTATTTGTCTCTAATTCACTGTTAAATACCCCGCCGCCTATTCCTATACCTAATTTCCCGTCTCTTACCTGTATCCTGTATGCATAAGACAATCTCAGATCAATATTTGAGTAATTACCCCATGTGTCCCGGTAAATGGATAAACCAACACCATGATCGGCACCAAGCAGGCTGAAGGGAGCATTTACAGAAATACTGACATCCTCAGGCGCCCCGTCAAAACCAACCCACTGTTGTCTGGTTAAGGCGTTCACGCAGATCATATCATTATTGCCTGCAGAGCCTGGATTTATGGTCGTATGGTTATACATAAACTGACTTATCTTAGGATCTTGTTGCCCTTTAACTTTATTTATATTTATAGTTATTAAAAGTAATACTCCAAAATATATTGTATTTTTTATCATATTTTTTCCACTTACTTTATGAATCTTAAGGCTGTCAGGCCTTTTACAAAACAGTAAAATAAGTAAAAATATTGTTTTCATACAAGTGTTATCAACAGTATTCTGTTAATAAAATACCCTGGTTGAAATTATTTTTTTATACTGTGATTAAAGGTATAATGTTTCTTTTTTATCAAGAATTCTAAAAAAAAATTAATTAGTGTCTGTCCATAAAGTCCCATTTGCTGCGTTACGCTTGTCCGAAAATTGCTCATTTACGACTGGTAAACTCCGCATTTTCGGACTGCGCAAGCCTTGCAAATGAAACTTTATGAACAGACACATGGTCAATTAAACATTTTGTCAACTTTATAGACAGACTCTAATTTTGCGGGTTTTGATATTTCATGGTAATACGAGCTAATTCAGTTTCTGAAAGGCTTTCCACCATATATCCGGGATCTCGTGTGTGCATGCAGACTGATAATCTTCCAACGAACAGGATATGAGCTGTGATTCATTATCTTTTGAAGGTACTTCCATCCACCATCGATTGCTTATATGGCTTTTATAAAAACGTATTTTATATTCCATGTTTTCATGGCCGACAATAAAGGTCTTGAAATCGGGATTTTCTGCAGATGGATGTTCTGTTTTTCTATAAGATACCCCGTCAATAAAATACCAGATCATTTGCGAGGCCAGCCTGCAGGTTATTTCATTAATATCGTATTTGGGATTGATCTCAAAAATCCCGAAATTGGAAATATTGTCACTCAGGCCTGCATAGCGGGCGATCTGACATGCCTCATCAGCATATAGTCCGTTTGGTGAAGATGACTGGCGGGCCGGGGCATCGGAATGCTTTATTGCACCTATATCAAAGCTCAGGATATCCGTATCACGAAGTACGGGTTCGGAAATTGTTATTTTGTTCCTGATCAGCCCCAGACGCATGTAATCCTGATATTTCGTATTAAGAAAATCAATACTTCCCGGGTTGGTTAAATATTGCTGGTGGGCAAGATGGACAAATTTAAAAAGATGATCATTACCCTCAAATATCCTGCCCAGCCATGCTTCTGAATGGTCTTCCCGGCTGCCCGGTGAAATGTCAATCTTTTTATCAATACAGGTAAAATTGATTTTATCTTTAATCTCCTTATAAGCCAGATAGATCGGGTAGGAGAGGTCCTGTGTCCCTCCGGCAACAATGGTAATAACCTGGTTATTGAGCAGTTCGTAGATAACATCACGAAGGGCATAATAGGTGTCATTATAAGTATTTCCCGGCTTTAGATTGCCCAGGTCAATAATTCCGGTTTTGTTATTCACCCTGTAAAGCTGGTAAAGAAAGCTTCTTATACGGTCAGGAGCCAGTGATGCGCCTTTATTAAATGAATGCCGGTCTTCCGGAATACCCAGGAGTGCAATTTTATATCTGCTTACATCATCGATAGGATTGTCAGGTGTATGAATGCTTATATTCGATCCGAACAGATGTTTGTCGGGTTTGAAATTTTCGTCCGGTTTATCCAAGCTCACGGGATCAAAGTAATCATTTATATTCATGCGGGCGTATCATTAGCTAGTGTTTGTTGACAGACTAGTGAAGATCAGCTTTTCTTTTTCTTTTTGGTTGATGATTCGTTTATTATCTCATGACATTGTTCAAGTGTCAGGTTTTTCGGATCGGTTTTTCGTGGTATCCTGTAATTTTTGTTATTAAATGATATGTATGGTCCCCACCGGCCGTTTAACACCTGTAACCCGGGTTCTTCATCAAAGGTTTTTATTATCCGGTTTCTTTCCCGTTCCCTTTTGGATTCTATCAGTTCGACAGCCCGTTCAGCAGTAATAGTAAAAGGATCATCAATATCCTTCGCCATAGAGTAGAATTTTGAATCGTGCCGCACATATGGTCCGAATCTGCCGATTGCAGCTACCATATCCTTCCCTTCATAAGTTCCTATCTTACGCGGCAAGCGAAATAAATTCATTGCTTCTTCCAGTGTGATGGTTTCAAGTTGCTGGCCTTTTAGTAAACCGGCGTATTTGGGTTTTTCATTACTTTCAGGGTCATTTTCACCTATCTGAACAATAGGTCCGTATCTGCCCATTCGTGCAATTACTGGCTTGCCCGAATCAGGATCCTTTCCCAGCATTCTTTCCCCTTTTGAATAGTCCGACACCTCAAGTGTTTCTTCCACCTGGTTGTGGAAAGGTTTATAGAATTTCCCGATCATGTCGGTCCAGTTCAGTTTTCCCGAAGCAATATCATCAAACTCTTTTTCAATACTGGCGGTAAAATTATAATCAAGGATATTATCAAAATATTCAACCAGGAAGTCATTAACTATCATCCCTATATTATCGGGGAACAACTTTGCTTTTTCAGAACCATAGGTTTCGTTCCTGGTTTGTTCTTTTATCGATCGGTTTTCCAGCAGCAGGCTGATGATCTTTCTCTCTTTTCCCGGTCGGTCCTCTTTAATGACATATCCACGGTTTTGAATTGTGGAAATGGTGGGGGCATAAGTTGAAGGGCGTCCTATGCCAAGTTCTTCCAATTTTTTTACAAGGCTGGCTTCCGTGTAGCGCGGGGGCGAACTGGTATAACGCTGAACAGCGTTGATAGAGGAATATGTCAGATTATCCTCCTTCTTCACAGGAGGTAACAATCCTTTTGTTTCTTCTTCCTGTTCATCATCGGTGGATTCAATATAAACTTTAAGAAAGCCGTCAAAAATCAATATTTCTCCTGTTGCAATAAAATTTTCTTTGCTTTCGGAAACATCTATGGTGACTGTTGTTTTTTCAAGCCGGGCATCACTCATTTGTGATGCAAGCGTTCTTTTCCGGATCAGTTCGTATAATTTTTTTTCCGTATTATTACCCTGGATCGTTTTATTTTCGATATAGGTAGGACGAATTGCTTCATGAGCTTCCTGCGCACTTTTTGATTTGGTTGTAAAGTTCCTGGGATTAACATATTTTTCGCCATACTCAGCATCGATGATCTTTTTTGCAGAATTCATGGCTGTGGTAGAAAGATTGACCGAATCGGTACGCATGTAGGTAATCTTTCCGGCTTCATAAAGACGCTGTGCTATGGTCATGGTTTGAGAGACCGAGAATCCCAGCTTGCGGCTGGCTTCCTGTTGTAAGGTGGATGTTGTAAAAGGCGGGGCCGGTGATTTTTTTGAAGGCTTTGTTGTAATATCTTTTACTGTAAACTCAGAATTAAGACACTGGTCAAGGAATTTTTCAGCCTTTTCCTTTGTAGAAAATCTGGTTGATGCGTCTGCTTTGAAAGAGTTTTCTTCTTTACCGGCATGAAAGTTACCTGTTACCCGGAAGGCAGAGGAAGGGGTGAAGTTGATTATCTCCCGCTCACGCTCCACCACAAGCCTGACGGCAACCGACTGAACCCTGCCGGCTGAAAGTGATGGTTTGACCTTCTTCCATAATACAGGTGAAAGTTCAAAACCAACAATACGGTCAAGCACCCGGCGTGCCTGCTGGGCATTCACCAGGTTCCTGTCAATACCACGGTAATTATTTATTGAATTGAGTATGGCTTCTTTGGTTATTTCATGAAAAACAATTCTGCGGGTATTGTCGGGTTTGAGCTTAAGAACTTCATACAGATGCCAGGCAATAGCTTCCCCTTCACGGTCTTCATCCGATGCCAGCCATACAATACCGGAATCTTTTACCGATTTTTTTAGCTCAGCTACAATCTTTTTCTTATCATCCGGTACAATATACTGAGGCTCAAAATTGTTATTAAGGTCTATGCCAAAATTCTTTTTGGCAAGATCACGGATATGACCCATACTCGACCTGACAGCGAATTTTTTACCCAAAAATTTTTCTATTGTTTTGGCTTTGGCCGGTGATTCAACAATTACTAAATTTTCAATCATGCAAAATATATTTTTTTATTGGCACAAAATAAGGGAATTACATGGTCATCTTCAAATATCTTGAAAAAATTAATATAAAAATATTATTACTTTTACGTTGAACTCTTAGAAATAGTATGAACGATACAAATAAAAAAATAAAAAGTTATAACAAGATCTTCTGGATAATTTTTGCAAGCCCCTGGATGATATTGATCATATTATTTATACTGATATCAATGGGTAAGCTGGGTTATATGCCGTCTTTCAAAGTGCTGGAAAACCCGAAGACAAATATTGCTACACAGGTGATTTCGGAAGACAATAAAGTTATGGGTACGTTCTATCTTCAGAACCGTACTTATGTTGAATATGAAGATCTTCCGCCGTATCTGATCAATGCACTGATCGCCACGGAGGATATCAGGTTTTACCGGCATTCGGGGATTGATCCACGGGGATTGGCAAGGGTTTTTGTAAAATCTATTTTATTAGGTAACCGTGATGCAGGCGGGGGCAGTACAATAACACAACAGCTTGCCAAGAATCTTTTCCCCAGGGATACTGCCTATTACCATTCTTCCATACGACGGGGAACCAATCTTGTTCTGACCAAATTCCGTGAGTGGATAACTGCTGTTAAACTGGAAAGAGCTTACACCAAACAGGAGATCATTACAATGTATTTTAATCAGTTTGATTTTCTGTATCAGGCTGTGGGATTGAACTCGGCTGCACAGGTTTATTTTAACACCTCTCCCGATTCCCTGAGGATAGAACAGGCTGCTTTGCTCGTTGGAATGGCAAAAAACCCCTGGGTATATAATCCGCACAGGTTCCCTGAAAAGGCCATGGAAAGGAGGGATATTGTTTTTATGCAAATGGAGAAATACGGGTATATTAACCGTGAAGAATTTGACAGCCTCAGAAATCTGCCCCTTGAGCTGGATTTTCAGCGAATTCATCATGATGAGGGAATTGGCACCTATTTCAGGGAATATTTGCGGGTAACGTTGTCAGCCAGGGAGCCTGAAAGGAAGAATTATTATTTTTATAAGAGTTATAAGGATGATTCATTACGATGGAGAGAGGATCCTGTTTTTGGATGGTGCAATAAAAACCTGAAACCTGACCATACACCCTATAATATATATACGGATGGCCTGAAGATATATACAACGATAAATCATTCCATGCAACTGTATGCTGAACGTGCTGTTGAAAAACATCTCGGGGGGTATTTGCAGGAAACTTTTTTTCGCCATATGAGAGGCAGGCCGAGGGCACCTTTTTCAAATGATCTCACAAAATCCGAGATAAACAGTATAATGAGGAGGGCAATGTTAAATTCAACCCGTGGCAGAAACCTCAGAAACCGGGGAGTCCCCATGGATTCTATATACCGGGCGTTCCAGGAACCCGTTGAGATGAGCATATTCAGCTGGGATGGAGAAATAGATACAATAATGACTCCGTGGGATTCCATACTATATTACAAACATATTCTTCAAACCGGATTTTTATCGATGGATCCGCAAAACGGACATGTGAAAGCATACGTGGGAGGGCTTGATATGGGGCATTTTCAATATGATCATGTAACAAAGGGAAAACGTCAGGCAGGATCATTGTTCAAGCCGTTTCTATATATACTTGCCATGCAGGAAGGCTTCACACCCTGCGATCAGGTCCCCAATGTATCGGTCACCTTCTTTTTGAATGACACTGTATGGTCCCCCCAGTCCCTGAGTCGTCCCGAAGACCTGGGTAAACTGAGGACTTTACAGTGGGGGCTGGGGCGTTCGGAAAATAATATTTCTGCCTACCTTGTTCAGCATTTTAAACCGGAACCGATAGCAAAAATTGCCTATCGTTGCGGTATTAATAGCTATATTGATCCGCAACCCTCTATGATCTACGGAACATCGGATATGAGTGTTGAAGAAATGGTTGGGTCATACTCTACATTTGCCAATAAGGGGATCCATATTGACCCCTTTTATGTAACCCGTATTGAAGACAAAAACGGTAATGTGCT
>CAZBJH010000044.1:0-23590 GCA_964492185.1 uncultured Bacteroidales bacterium
CACTTATAAATAAGTTCTTTAACTCGCTTAAAAAAGTGAGTTAAAGAGCTCACTTCGTTCGGTTTGCGCGCCTTGATCTCGAACAATCTGAACAAGCACTAAAAGTTTCTGAACAGGCACATGATCAGTTAAACATTTTGTCAACTTTATAGACAGACTAGTTATTCCTTTTCTTATGTTTTTTTCTGTCATTTATTCCGGGATTGAAAGTTATTCGGAGCTGTATAGCAATTGCTCTTACATATTTTTATTACTTTGGCATAGTAACAGAAAATCAATATAATGGGAAAATATTGTTATGAATATCCCCGTCCGGCACTTACAACCGACGGGGTAATCTTTGGTTATAATGATAAACAACTATACGTACTGCTAATACGCAGAGGCCATGAGCCATATATAGGACAATGGGCACTTCCGGGCGGCTTTGTCAATATGGACGAAACTGCAGAGGAAGGTGTGAAAAGGGAGGTGAAAGAAGAAACAGGTATTGACCTTGATCATATTATTCAAATGCATACATTCAGCAAACCCCGTCGTGACCCCAGACACCGCACGGTGAGTGTGGTGTATCTGGCTGCCGTGCCTTTTTCAGAGACAATTATTATTGCCGGAGATGATGCCAGTAATGCAGCATGGCATCCTTTTACCGATCTTCCTTCGCTTGCTTTTGATCATGAGCGGATACTGGAAGTTGCCGGTTTCAAATTGCGCGAATTACTGCCGTTTTCAGGGTTACTGGAATTTTTGCTGGGAAAATGTTTTTCTGAATTCGACCTTACAACGCTTTTTAATATTGTATATGAAAACGGATTTTCCAATAAAAAGCTGATTAAGGTATTAACTGATCAGGGTATAATAATTAAAACACCATCCTGCAAATTGAAATTATCACAGGATGTTAAAAAATCAATCAGCATGGAAGGATTTATCTTTCATCAACGATTAGCAGATTTCCTTTTACATAGTGTTCGGGAAAATAGTGATAAAAACTGATATTATATGAGTCTTTTTATCAGATATAAATTGTGTGTATAACATCCCGATTCCTCATTATATATACCTTCATTATCAAATTTATCGACCCGTACCCGGCCGGAGGCATGAATAATATGCCCGGGCTTTGTCAGTATACCCGTATGTGTAATCAAACCCTCTGCATTTGAAAAGAATGCCAGGTCACCTGTTTTAATATCCTTTACATTTTCAACTCTTATACCGTGATGTACTTGCTGAGAAGCATCGCGTGGAATGTAAATGCCGTGGATTTTAAACACCAACTGAGTAAATCCTGAACAATCAATGCCCAATGGAGTGCGTCCCCCCCAAAGATAGGGTGAATTGAGAAATAATTCAGCTACTTTGATAATGGATTCATTGAGTAAGGAATGTATGATAATATCAGGTTTTTCAAGGAGGAACTCCAGGTCACCTATCCTGCATGTATTACTTTTTACATTGAAAGAAGGAAGTGAGGCTCCGGCAGTAATGATAATTCTTCCTGTATACGCGTGCCATAGCGAGTTAAAAATGCTTTTAAGTATATATCCGGAGGTTTCATTTATTAAAAAAAACAATTCTTTCTCAATACCGTAAACGAGTTTATTGTTGATGAATCCTTCGTAACCATCGTAAAATGACCGTATCTTTGACCACTCTTTTGTACTTTCAATTATTTCATAAGTTTCTCCAAATAATACCTGGCTTGTCATTTCACTTTTTTCATCAGGCATTGCACGAAGGGGAATCTGTGAAATAAGAGAAATTCCGTATGTTTTATTTTTTTTTATTACAAACAATATTTTAAGTAATTTATGAATAATACGGTGTAGCCTGTATCATTCACGCGTCAAGTTTGGGGCAGATGCAAGGCGTCGGAAGCTGAAGCTGTAGTAACCTGCCGCGAAGCTTTCGCGACGAAGCAGATGCCCTGAAATTGGCGCGCTTTGTAAAAATGAATGAAAAATAAATTTCACGGTTCTAATTTGTTATTTTAATGTTCTTCAACATATTACATAATTCTCATTCATTTTTATGAATAATGCAGGGTAGATTCGAAGATAAAAGAACTTATAGATTTCTGCTCGTTAAAAAAATAAATTTAATAATTTTTTTTCTTTGTGTTTTGTAACGAAATTAGCAATTCATGAATGTTTATATCTTATACCATAATCAATGACTAATATACTTGAGAAAATATCAGAAAATATAAAAATAATTACTGTTATTACACTTTTCATTATAAGCGGAATACTCATAGCTTATATGTTTCCCAGACAGGGTAAATTCAGATATGAGTTTAAAAGAAACAGTCCCTGGATGCATGAAAACCTTCAGGCTCCTTTTGATTTTCCTATATACAAACCGGAATCCTTTGTTCAGGCAGAAAAGGATTCTGTGTTGAATCATTTCACTCCATATTTTTCTTTCGATGCATTTATTATTGAAGAACAACTGGACCGGTTTAATGAGGATTTTGATAGTCATTGGAATGAATATACTTTAAGTATATTTCACATTGCTGATTTACAGGAGTATCAAACTTCAAGACGTTTCAGAGAGATCAGGGGCCTGCAGGAAAAAATACATTCCCTTATAGATACCCTGCTTGAAGAAGTATATACGAAAGGCATTGTGGATATTAATACCTATGCTGATAACACGGGTAAAGATCTTTCATCGATAGTGGTTGTTAAGGGGAATGTAGCCGAAGAGTATGACATTGATGAGCTTTACACGCCAAAAAGCGCGTATGATAAGATCAGTAATAATATCAACAATTTTTTAGATGAATATAATTCGAATTATGCCCAACGTTATCATGATATTATTGATGACTTTGATATTAATGAATATATCGTGGTAAACGTACTTTATGATGAGGAGACTTCAAATACGGTAAAACGTACGCGACTTAATGAAATATCTCTATACGAAGGAATGGTTCAGGAAGGACAACTTATCATCGCGAAAGGAGACCTTGTTACCCGTGAAAAATTCAGAATTCTGGAATCCCTGAAAAAGGAATTCAACCAGACAATTGGCAGAATTGATAACAGGATGGTCAGTGCCGGTAATATTATAATCGCATTTGTATCTATGTTGATCATATATCTTTTCTTTTGGAATTTTCGCCCTGAGATCATAAAGGATACGCTAAAAACAAGCTTTATTCTTTTGATGATAGTATTAATTGTATTTGTGGCTAATATCACGGGTAAATTGGGTTTGATCAGTTTTTACGTAATCCCTTTTACTATACTTCCGATAATTGTCAGAGCATTTTATGATGAACGTATTGCATTATTTATTCATGTGATCACTATGTTGCTGGTCAGCATTTTTGTGCCAAGCAGCTATGAATTTATTTTTCTGAGTATTATAGCAGGTATTGTTGCGATTTTTAGTTTGACAAATCTATATCACCGTTCACGGCTGATAATCACGGCAGTTCTGATTATCCTGACTTATTGTATCCTGTATTTTGGTATGTCGATCATACAGGAAGGACAATTCGACAGAAGTGAACTGACAAATTTTGCCTGGTTTGGTATTAATGGTGTTTTAATCCTGATCTCCTATCCATTAATATATGTGTTTGAAAAAACTTTTGGATTTTTATCTGATGCCACTCTTATGGAATTGTCAGATACAAATCAACCTTTGCTGCGAAAACTTGCTGAGACTGCACCGGGTACTTTCCAACATTCAATTCAGGTTTCCAGTCTGGCTGAAGAAGCCGCGTATAAAACGGGAGGGAATGCTTTACTGATTCGTGCAGGAGCTTTATACCACGATATTGGCAAGATGATAGATCCTGTTTATTTTATTGAAAATCAAACTACAGGATATAATCCACATGACAATCTTGAATTTGAGGAAAGCGCTACCAAGATTATCAATCACACTATCAGGGGAGTTGAAATGGCGAAAAAAAATAATTTACCCCAATCTATTATCGATTTTATAAGAACTCATCATGGTACTACAACAGTACAATATTTTTATAAATCCTATATTAAAAAATACCCTGAAACTGAAGTTGATATCAAACGTTTTTCTTATCCGGGACCTAAACCTTTTTCTAAAGAAATGGCAATACTTATGATGGCCGATTCAGTTGAAGCTGCATCAAGGAGCCTGACATCGGTTAATGATGTTACAATTAATAATCTTGTAGATAACATCATTGATTACCAGCAGAAGGAGGGGCAGTTCAATAATGCGAATATTACTTTTAAAGATATTACACTGATCAGGGAAATATTCAAAAAACGGTTGTGTAATATTTATCACGTGCGGGTTTCGTATCCGAAATAACACGAAATTCATAAACATGAAGCCGGAAGGGAAAAGCATGAACCCGGAATAAAGAAAACATTATAGTTTGCATGGATCAAAACCTCAGATCAATCACCTCGGCTTTTTTATGCTTTGAAATATCAAATTCAAAGTCAGTATCATTTACCGGCACATTGGTTTTAATATCGGAAAGGATAATTATATAGTCAACACCTTGTTTACCCACTGAAATGACTTTTTTAACGAGAAGATCTTCTTTTGAAACATATATTCTGATCCTGGAATAGGGTTGATTCAGATTGTTTGGGAATAAACTAATTACATATACAATTTCTCCGTTAAGTTCTTTTTCTCCGTCCAGGTTAAACTTGAAATCACGGTTATAGAATGTAAAGATCTTAGCCGGATTATCTGTAAAATCATCACTTGCAGTATCTGGTTCGGTAATGGTGACTTCTTCAATATCTTCTATCCAGGTCCACATGGTATTACCATTATAAAAAATTTCAGAACCCATCATCTCAATATAGTATTTGTCATCACTTATAATGATATTGCCCTCGCTAACTGATTCGGTATCCTCTATCCTGTTACTTATAATTAATTGGAAATCGGCCTGTATAGAATTGCAGGAATTTGTTTTTTCAGCTGAGCGGTCGAGGATTCTTTCGGCTTCGGGGTCTTGCTGTGAATGAAGAACCGTAGTCAGGGTAAAAACAAACAGGTATATAATAAATCTTATGATCATATGTTTCTTATTAATGAAGGTTTCAATCTAATGAATTCAAATATTGTTCCAAAGAATATTCATCCGGAAAAAGAACGTGCCGGGCTTTACTGCCTTCAAAGGGCCCAACAATTCCGGCGGCTTCAAGTTGGTCAATTATCCTGCCCGCCCTGTTATATCCAATGGAGAATTTTCGCTGTATTAATGAGGTTGATCCTTGTTGGTGAGCTACAACCAGTCTGGCTGCATCATTAAAATAACTGTCTTTTTTTGAAAGATCAACCTCGCCGATATCTTCTTTACTCTCATCCACATATTCGGGCAATATGAACGGACTTTCAAATCCGCGCTGTGTACCGATAAAATCGGTTATTCGTTCCAGTTCCGGAATATCAATAAAGGCACATTGCAAACGTGTCATTTCACTTCCCGGAGCAAAAAGAAGATCTCCTCGACCTATCAGCTGGTTTGCACCGGGACTGTCGAGAATAGTTCGTGAATCTATCATTGAGGTAACACGAAAAGCTATTCGTGCAGGAAAATTGGCTTTTATAACACCTGTAATAATATTTGTAGTCGGACGCTGGGTAGCAATAACAAGATGAATACCTATAGCCCTGGCTAATTGGGCCAGTCTGGCCAAAGGGGTTTCAACTTCCCGGCCTGCAGTCATGATAAGATCGGCAAACTCATCTACCACAACAACTATATATGGCATATACCGGTGTCCATTCTCGGGATTTAGCCTGCGTTTGATAAATTTCTGATTATATTCCTTAATATTTCTGACATGTGCTTTTTTCAGAAGTTCGTAACGCTTATCCATTTCAATGGTTAATGAATTCAGGGTATATATCACTTTTTGCGTGTCGGTAATGATAGTTTCATCGGCATCAGGAATTTTAGCCAGAAAATGATTTTCAATTTTTGAATATAGTGTTAATTCTACTTTCTTTGGATCGACAAGTACAAATTTTAATTGCGAAGGATGCTTCTTGTAAAGCAATGATGTTATAATCGCATTTAGGCCCACTGATTTCCCTTGTCCTGTAGCACCTGCTATCAGAAGGTGGGGCATCTTTGCAAGATCGAATACATAGGTTTCGTTCGAAATTGTTTTTCCAAGTGCTATGGCAAGTTCATAATCTGATTCCTGAAATTTTCTGGAAGCCAATATGGAGCGCATAGATACTATTTCGGGCTTCTGGTTTGGTACCTCAATGCCAATAGTCCCGCGCCCGGGTATGGGTGCGATAATTCTGATTCCCAGGGCAGCCAGGTTCAGGGCAATATCATCTTCCAGATTCTTAATTTTAGAAATACGTATTCCCGGCGCGGGTACAATCTCATATAAGGTTACAGTCGGACCTATTGTTGCTTTGATCTTGTCGATCTGTATTTTATAATTGGCAAGGGTTTCAACAATTTTGTTTTTGTTACTTATCAGTTCTTCATTTGTTACACTTGAGTTGCCTGCATCATGTCGCTCCAGGAGATCGAGAGAAGGAAATTTATAAGCTGACAGATCACGGGTAGGGTCATAGTCTTCCACGGTCCGGGAAGAAGTATTATAATCTTCTTCTGTTTGTTTTATCTTTTCAACGGTCAGTTTAATATCATCTTCTTCTTTTTCAGGTTGAGGTGGTCTTTTTTTCTCTGATGGTTCCCTTTGTGGAAATTCCGTCTCAAATACCAGGTCATCAGAATCTTCATCATATTCATTTTCCTTTATACTTTGGGTTTCATGGTCAGAACCCACATTTTTTTTCCACAATGATATTCTTTTGAAACGAAATTTTGTGAATTCTTTGATTTTTTCAAGGGCGTGTTTATTGGAAAAAATAACAAGTGTAACAACACTTATTATAAGCAGCATGGATGTTCCTGTTTTTCCTAACAAGGCTGTTAGCCAGAGACTTATATAATAGCCGTGTCTGCCTCCGGGACCACTTCCCAGAAATCCACCGGAGTTACTGAAAATGAACCCGAGAATTACAGACAACAGTATAACAGATATTATGGATATCCGCAGGGTTTTACCCAAAGGGACAAGTTTTATCCGCATCAGGCGAAGCCCAATCAGAAGAAATAAAAATGGAAAGATCAAAGATCCAATGCCAAACCATTTATTGATGAAAATGTTGGCAAAATAAGCACCTACCTTTCCCGACCAGTTTTCAACCCTTACCTCAGGATTGGAAATGACATTTTCCCAGGCAAAGCTCTGGTCTGTTTTCCATATGAATAAATAGGAAATAAAAGCAAGTAATAATAACAGGCTAAAACCAACAATAATCAGTCCCAGCGTAATTTTAAAACGTTCATCACTAAAAAATCCCACGATGCCTTTATTCCCGGATGTATTTTTTTTTCTTTTCCCCATCGCCTGTATTTATTTCAACGAATTAACCAACTTCAAAATAAACTAAAAATTAATTAAAATAGTATTAATATTATCAACAGTAAGTAGAGTCCATCTATAAAGTTGGCAAATTGTTTAACCGGACATGTGTCTGTTCAGAAAGTTCAATTTGCAAGGCTCGTGCAGTCCGGGAACGCGGAGTTTACTTATCGCGAATGAGCAATTTCCGGACAAGCGTAACGCGGCAAATGGGACTTTATGGACAGACACTAAGTAGTCAATATTGAAGGTGAAGAGCAAAAGGTGAAGTGGAGATTGAAAGATGGAGTGATTGAGACAATGGAACCGAATAGTAATAATTATTCAAGCAATTTATTAACAACATAGGTCATCTCGTCGCGGGTAACTGTTTTAGCTTCATTGGAAATGGCAATGTCTTTATTTTTTATTTCTGTGTTTTCAAAGCTAGTGGCAGTAAATGTCATCCAGAAGGGGCCCATCTGAAGGGGGAATTGCATCAATATACCTTCTATCATATAATATGGATTTGTGGCATTTGGATTGCGAATACCTATTTCTTCCGTGTAATATACGGGGAAAGGATCCCTGCATTCGAGAATGATCATGGCCTTCTTGCATTCAAGGCCGGCTATGGTCTTTGTGTCATCCAGATAGTCTATACGCATATCTTCCATGGCATCAAAGCAACACATCATTTCGTTACGACCACCATTAAAAATATATTTTTTGTTTAATATTTTAAGATGTGATGTACATTTTTTGCTGTAAAAATTAGTAAGGTTTTCAAGCTTGAAAAATCCCATAAAGCTTTCAATAACGATCAGTGAAAGACGATGATTAAATGTCAGGGTCATTTTTTTTGGTAAAATTATGGAAGGATATTTGGTAATTTGATTTTCAGTATATGAAATTCCGTATTCAATAATACCCTCTTTATATTTGTCCGCTGATTCAAATGTATAACATCCCCAAAGAAGCCCGGTAATAATAAGTGCAGCAATATACCTCATTTCCTGATCCTGGTCATTAAGTAAAAAAACTGCTTTTCTATACGTTAATTTTTATCAGAGGTTCGTATTAATTACCCACCTTTGATAAAGCATAGCTTTTTTATTATTAAATCAGGTTTATACATGTCTAAATAGTGTCTGTCCATAATGTCCGATATCCGCGTTGCTGCCCAAAATTTAAATCCTCATATTTATGCAGGGAAATGTATATCTATTCATTATGTTTGAGATAAATCATGTTATTTGTTCTGAATATTTAATTAGATTTGTAAATAAGTATATCCCGTATCATCAACTTAAGTCATATTGTATTGATGGATAACGTGTTATTAATCTATTAATACTTATTAAATAAAAATTAATATATATACACATGGCATTTAATCTGAAAAACAAAAGTTTTTTAAAATTGCTGGATTTCTCAGGTGAAGATATCACCAGCCTTATTGATCTGGCTATTGAACTTAAAAATGCAAAGAAAATCGGAAATGAGAAACCCGGACTTCAAGGGAAAAACATCGCGTTGATATTCGAAAAAACCTCTACACGAACACGATGTGCGTTTGAAGTAGCTGCTTTCGACCAGGGTGCGAATATTACTTATCTTGGCCCTTCGGTAACACAAATAGGTCATAAGGAATCAATTAAAGATACAGCCCGCGTACTGGGCAGAATGTATGACGGTATTGAATACAGGGGGTTTGGTCAGGCCATTGTTGAAGAATTGGCAGCTTATGCAGGAGTTCCTGTTTGGAATGGTTTAACAAACGAGTTTCATCCTACACAGGTATTAGCCGATTTTATGACAATGAAGGAAAATATCGGAAAACCTCTTAACAAAGTTAAATTCTGTTACCTTGGTGATGCCCGAAATAATATGGGAAATTCACTGATGGCAGGCGCTTCTATCATGGGGATGGATTTTCGTGCAGCTGCTCCGAAAGAATGTCAACCGGATAATATATTGGTAGAAAAATGCAGGTTGATCGCAAAAGAGAGCGGGGCTAATATAAGGCTTACTGAAAATGTTGATGAAGCTGTAAAAGATGTAGATTTTTTGTATACTGATGTCTGGGTCTCAATGGGAGAACCTGAGTATGTATGGGAAGACAGAATAAGGTTATTAAGGCCTTATCAGATAAATCTGCAGATCATAGAAAAAACCGGAAATCCTGATGTTAAATTTTTACATTGCCTACCGGCTTTTCATAACCGGGAAACGAAATTAGGCGAAAAGATATTTCAAAAGTACGGACTTGAAGCTATGGAGGTTACAGAAGATGTATTTGAGTCCGGCAGATCCATTGTATTTGATGAAGCGGAAAACCGGGTTCATACAATCAAGGCAGTTATGATTGCCACACTGGGATAAAAATATATAAGGGTAAAGGTCATTTTGTTGAATAAAAATTATTATTTACTAAAATAATTTTGTAACTTGTTTACAGTTAATATCAAAACCCAACTATCATGACTATTTACGTGGGCAATATTTTCTTCGGACTTGGCGAAGATGAACTCAGAAAAATCTTCGAAGTTATGGGAAAAGTGGATACTGTAAAAATTATCCGAGATAAAAAAACAGGCAAATCCAAAGGCTTTGGTTTTATTGAAATGCCCGATAAAAAAGAAGCTATGGAAGCCATTAATACCCTGGACGGAAAAACAGTTTCAGGACGAAATCTAAGGGTTCTCAAAGCCCATTCGACCAGGGAAAAGGTAAACGTTTAGACGGAGTTTTCATATTCCTAGATTTTTGCCCTGAATTAAAGAAACCTTACATGGCATTGGGGTAAGGTTTGGTGTTAATTCTGATCTTACTGTTTTTACCAGGAGATAATATTTTTTTATTTTTTTTCCATTCTGGAATAAAAAAGTTAATCCTGTATTTTTTCATACCATTGAAATATTTGTGTTGCAATAAACATAGGGATGCTATTATACTCACTATTCCCGTAAAATGCCGTACCACATCCCAGTTGAACAGCTTTCTCCGATAATAGATTTTTTTTGTGCATTGGCGAATTCAGCCAGATATTAACAAATTCTTCAGCTAAAGACAGATAAGAATGTGCTGGTAATATTGTTCCATCAGGTGTGTAGCTGAATTGCCATTTACCCCGTACATAAATATCTTTGTTAGGTTCGTATTGTATACCTGAAGTTTTGGCTAAATTTTCAGCAGGGAAAGGATTTGATATGCCGACATTCTTTGCCCGTAATAAGGGTGTTTTTTTCTTTGCATCTTTTGGGTTCTCGTGACTGAAGAAATCCATTTCCGACATGTCTTCAGAATGAACGGATGATGTTATTTCAAGAAGATGATGATAAGAAACCACTGCAATTTTCCGCTTTTGCCGGGCTTCATTTGAGACATAAAAAATAGCAGCATTCAACCGGGTAAAATCAATATTGCCAAAATCGATCGGTTCGGAAAAAGGATCATAATCCCTGAAATCCGATACATCATATCGCTTATAAAAGGATGTATCCCAAGCGGATTGACAAGTAAGCATCTCATTAATACCGCACAAACACACAATTAAAATCAACTGCTTTTTCATCTAACCTGAATTATTCATGCGTCAAGTTTGGGGCAGATGCAAGGCATCAGAAGCTGAAGCTGTAGTAACCTACCGCGAAGATTTCGCAACGAAGCAGATGCCCTAAAATTGGCGTACTTTGTAAAAATAAAAAATAAATTTCACGGTTCTAATTTGTTATTTTAATGTTCTTCAACATATTACATAATTCTCGTTCATTTTTATGAACCTTTAGCTCGGCGAAGCCAATAATGCAGATTAAATATGTTTTTATAACTTATACGAAAGAATAGAAAAAAGATTAATTTTCAGGTCTTTTTCTTTTCATCCAAAAGCAACTACCCAGATTTCCCTGATATAATACACAGTAATAATTATTGAAGTTACAAGCTTAATAAAGGTACCTGTTAAAAAACCGATGAAGGAACCGAATGCTGCCCTGAAGGCTTTATCTGATTGCTGGCCATGGATTATTTCACCTATCAGGGCACCGACAAATGGACCGGCAAGAATACCGACAAGTCCGAATGGCCCAATAACAATGCCCAGCATGGGCAAAATAATAATTCCAATTACAAGCCCTATCGTGCTTCCCCGGATGCCTGCTCGTGTACCGCCAAACCTTTTGGTACCCCATACGGGTACTATAAAATCAACTATCTGCACTATTATTGCTAGCAAACCTAAAAACAATAAGGTTTTTATGCCGTAATGTGCATAACTTGTAAAATGTAAAATTAACAATCCTAAAAAACTGACCGGGGGTCCCGGAAGTACAGGTAGAAAACATCCCACGATCCCTGAAATGATAAGGATTAAGCTAATGACCGACAGAAGTATATCAATTACCATGATGTCAGAATATGCTGTAAGATCAAAAAAAGAGAAGATACAAAAGGATCTTCTCTTTTTCCTGTAGGTTTAAAAAATATATCCTGTATTATTGGCTTTGCCGGGCTAAAGCTTCGCGACAGGCCATATACAGATCCGGCTTTCGACGTTTTGTATCTGACCCCAAACCTGACAAATAATAAGGTAATATTGTGTATCGACTGACAGTTCGGATTATACAAGCGTCCCGTTGATTATAAATGTTGCTGCAAATGCAACAATAGCATATAGCTCCGGGAATACCGCCAGTACCATCGTGCTGCCGAATACATCATAACCTGCTCCTATGCCGGCTATACCATTGGCACATACCTGGCCCTGGCGCATACCGGAAAGTAAACCAACCAGTCCCAGCGCCAGCCCGGCAGCAAAGATCGCGGCACCCTGCCAAAGCTCTATACTGGCAATTAGATTGGCATCACCCGTAAGGGTGGCATTCACCACAAAAAAACCGGCAAATCCATACAATCCCTGTGTACCCGGCAATGCCGAAAGTAACATATAGCTACCAAAAGCCTGATCATTTTTTTTCAAAGCGCCTACAGTAGCATTTCCACCCATGGAAACTCCGATGGCACTTCCTATTCCGGCCAACGCTACCATTAACGCGAGCCCTAAGTATGCAAGAATAACTGCAGTATTCATAATTTCCCCTTTTATTAGATTAGTTTATTTAATTGTATTAGTAAATGGTTTATATTCTTTACCTCCACCGTCAAACCCGGCATTTTTATAAAATTCAACAAAAGTCAGACGCATAGGGTGAACAAATGCTCCAAGTGAGGCAAGGAAGATATTTACAGAGTGGCCGAACACCAGTAATACGATAAACCCGATATGACTGATCACCGGAGTGCCGCCAAGCATTTGAACAGCAAGGTCATTGAAAACAAAACCCAGAATTGCACTGGATAAACCAAGTGCGAACAAACGTATATAGGATAGAAGGTCACCCAGTAAACCAGTTGTGGTAAAATAGACATCAGCCAGACCTCCCCCGATACTGGAAAAAATATTCCCCGGATTTGTAAATCCAAGTAACAATACAGCCCATATACCAATCAATATGTAATAAAAAGGCATAGCTTGCTGTATTGCCTGGTTTTCAGAAAGAAGATAAATACTTCCCCCGCCAATGATCAGGATAATCCATCCCAATGTCGGTAAAGCATATAAAAATCCTTTTTGTTTTGTAATGTTCAATATTTTAACAATCATTCCAAATATAATTTGAAGTGCCCCGAGGATCAGTGCAAAATTAAACATGTTCGAAGGATCAAGCATCAGGTAGCGGAATGATGATATAGCTTTGAAATTTCCCTCAGAATATTTAATAACAGGTGCCCGTAATTGCTTATAATTGGATTCTCCAAGCTTTTCCTTAAGAACAGTTTCGAATTCACCTCTTGATGAAAAATGTTCTCCCTGTATGGTTTCCAGACTGTCAATGGCAGTCGCCGGCAGTTGTATTTCCTTTAGTTCTGTAATTGATTCGTTGGTAAGGGTATATCCTGAATCTATCAGGTTAATCCCAAAAAATGTTCCCGACAATATGCCAAAAACTATGGTTGATACACCAAGAATCTGTACCAGTGATAATATAGGCTTGAATTCCTTTTTTGCTTTCAATTTGTACAGTGAGGCAGCAATGACAAAGAGCAGGCCATATCCTGCATCACCCAGGCAAAAGCCGAAAAATAGCATAAAGAAAGGAGCAAAAAACGGAGTAAGGTCCAGTTCCCTGTATACCGGCAGCATGAATAATCGGCCAATGGGCTCGAACAAGCGGGTAAAATAGTTATTTTTCAGCATTATAGGAGGGTTATCTCCTTCATCTGGCTCTGAAGCCATATAATAAACAGAGGAATCTTCAAGGAACTTGTTAAGGGGTTCTGTCTTTGGCAGTGGAACCCAACCTTCCAATATTAATAATTTGTCTTCGGCTTGTTTTTCTGTGTTTAACACTACTTTGTCAAGATCCAGTTTACCCGTAAGTTCATTCTTTGATCTTTCTAATAAAGGAATGCTGTATTTTGCCAGGTTATCATATTCTTTCTCAATTTTCTGATAACGATCTTCAAGCGATGATAATTGTTCATTTAACGAGGATAAAGATTTTTCGGGGAGCCGGATTTCCTCAGCATCCACATCAATATCATTGTCTTCGCTTTCTTTTTGGAAAAAGACAAAATAAAGTTGTCCACCGGTATGATTGATCTCAGCAATATTATATTTTGTTTTCCATTCGGGATCGAACTTTTTGGGACTGCAAATAAAAAATCGAACAGAGATACCTGCTTCTTTTAAATTATAAATGCTTTCAAATGAAAAATTTCCCCATGGGCTCAGAATGGAGAGTTCTTTCCTGACAGATGAAATATCCTGTGACAGTTGTTCCTGTTCCTCCTGAAGTTCATGCAGATCCTTAAGAATATCAAAACCGGCTTTATCTCCTGCGTAACTTGTGCCGTTCTGTTCTACTTCTCTTTTACCCAGAAACCGTATGGCTTTGTTAAGCTGGTCCAATTCATGGTATTGAGTTCGAAAAGTCTCATCTTCAATCTCTCCGCTTTGCTTTTTGATCACGTGGAGTACACCCAGTTCCCGCAGCTTCTGCAGAAAATCCTGATAATCATTATGATAGATCAGGAATGAATATTTTTTCATTGGTGTGATCATGATGATACCTCCATCTGCTGTTGTCTGTTTTTAACAATTTTTTGTGCCGATTTGGAAAGGTTTTCCTCGTCTTCCAAAAAACGCTTTATTTTCCTGATGGCATCCTCGTATCCGGGAATCTGTACTTTTTCAAAAAGATTTACTTTTTGAGTGGTTTTTTTCCTGGCATAGTCCAGTAATTCCATTTTTCGGGCAAAAAATTCACGTTCAATAGCTATTTCGGCCATCTTTTTTAATATTGAAATGCCGTCGAGATACCATTTTGGTTTGGAAAAAACACTGAATTTTTTTACCTCGAAATCAATTTCTTCCAGCACGGGTGTTTTCACACCGGCAATTTTTTTTGCGTTCAGGTGAACGTCTTTAATGCTTATCAGATCCTTGTCAAATTCACCCCACAAAGCCATCATATTATCATATTCCCTGATCTTTTTCTTGAGTTCCTGATCAAGACGTTTCATTTCGTCTTTGGCACGTTTGACTTCAACGCGCAGAGCCGATTCTTTATTCTTGATCGTGGGCAAAGCCCTGACTCTGACTTTCAGTTGTTTTTCAAGCTGTTGTAATGCTGTTTTATTATATTGAAATTTTATGGCCATTACCTGCTATTTTAATCTTTAGTCTTTTTTTTAGTAACTCATCTTTCTGATAAATTAATGAGCAGTGACTATCCTTGTTGATATAATAAGGTTATTTGCCATTTTTCGGCCAATATTTATCAACCATTTCCTGTTTGATCCCCACTTCTTCGGGTTTAAAATGTTTATTAAATAAATCCCAACCGGTATCCAGCATAGAGTCTATATCAACATTAACATCAATGGCAAGTAACTGATTGGAATAGTCCTTGGCAAAATTTAAGCTTCTTTCATCATACTCGGTCAGATCAAAACCATTCTCCAGCTTGGTTTTGGCATTTGCAGCATCTGCATATAAACGAACCGCAGCATTCATAACCTGGGGATGATCTTCCCGCGTTTTTTCTCCGATAACAAGCTGCTTGAGTCGTGATAAACTGCGAAATGGATCAACGATCACCTTTCCGATATCAGGATCACGACGAAGGAACAACTGTCCTTCTGTTATGTATCCGGTATTGTCTGGAATAGCATGTGTAATGTCTCCTCCTGACAGGGTTGTAACGGCAATGATTGTAATTGAACCGCCGTCAGGAAATTGCACGGCTTTCTCGTAGATTTTTGCAAGGTCGCTATATAGTGAACCCGGCATACTGTCTTTCGACGGTATTTGATCCATACGGTTTGACACAATACTCAGTGCATCTGCAAAAAGTGTCATATCAGTAAGAAGCACCAGAACAGTCTGATTTTTCTCAACGGCAAAATATTCAGCTGCTGTAAGTGCCATATCGGGCACCAGAAGCCTCTCTACCGGTGGATCCTCGGTAGTATTTACAAAACTTATAATACGGTCAAGTGCCCCTGCATTATCAAATACATTTTTATAAAAGAGGTAATCATCATTGGTCAAACCCATTCCTCCAAGGATGATCTTGTCTGTTTTGGCACGCAGGGCAACCATTGCCATTACCTGGTTAAAAGGCTGGTCCGGATCAGCAAAGAATGGTATCTTTTGCCCTGATACCAAAGTGTTGTTAAGGTCAATTCCCGCGATGCCCGTTGCAATAAGTTCCGAAGGTTGTTTTCTTCGTACCGGATTTACCGAAGGACCGCCTATTTGCCGATCTTCTCCCTCAATGGCAGGCCCCCCGTCAATAGGATCGCCATAAGCATTAAAAAACCTGCCGGAAAGGTCTTCGCCGACTTTTAGTGATGGGGCTTTACCAAGAAAGGTGATCTCTGCATTGGTAGGGATCCCTTCCGTACCTCCAAATATCTGAAGAGTAATGGTGTTACCGATAATTTTAACCACCTGGGCAAGTTTTCCGTTTACCACGGCAAGCTCATCATAACCTACGTCAGAGGCTTCGAGCGAACAGGTAGCCTTTGTAATCTGCGTAACCTTGGTATATATTTTTTGAAAAGCTTTTGTTTCCATGTGTATGTTATTTATACTTTTGCTGCTGTTTTTTAATTTTATTCAATTCTATTCTATTCTGTTTCTTCCAGGACATCTGTTTCAACCATCCTTTCTTTCAGGATATCTTTAAGTTCTTTTTCATATTTATTGAATTTCTCCGACTTGAATTCAGAATAGTTCATCTGTTTGTACTGGTTAATAACCCGCTTAAAGTAATTGTCCACTTCATTGAATGAATCAAACGAAAATTCAGCATTACAGAGCTCAAGTACACTTTCCAGCATATACTGCTGACGCTCGATGGGGGTGGACTGATCTATTTTATCAAAAGCATCCTGTTGGAGAATGACGAAATCTATAACTTCTGATTTCCAGAAAGTCACATGATATTCAACCGGTACTCCATCGTCACCAAGAATATTTATCTGTTCGGCGGTTTCTTTACCCCGCTGAAGAATGGTTTTTGTATGGTTTATCATATCCAGCCAGTTATCTGCGATCTTTTTTTCAATATATTCAGAGAATTCAGGGTATTCGAGATATTTTGAATAGCTGTCAATTGGGTCAACCGCCGGATATCTTTTACTATCAGCCCTTTGCTGAGCCAGGCCGTAAAAGCAACGTGCAACCTTTTTTGTCGATTCCGTTACCGGTTCCTTTAGATTACCTCCTGCCGGAGATACGGTACCTATAAAGGTTATTGACCCGGATTCCCCGTTGGGAAGTACTACATATCCTGCCCGCGAATAAAAATTGGCAATAACAGCCGGAAGGTCCATCGGAAAAGCATCGGGTCCCGGCAACTCTTCGAGGCGGTTGGACATTTCCCTTAGTGCCTGTGCCCATCGTGAAGTGGAATCGGCCAGCATCAATACCCTGAGCCCCATGGCCCGGTAATACTCACCTATGGTCATTGCCGTGTATACTGAAGCTTCCCTGGCCGCTACCGGCATATTGGAAGTATTAGCAATTATGGTGGTACGTTCCATTAATTTCCGGCCAGTCCTGACGTCTTCCAGTTCAGGGAATTCTGTGAATATCTCTACTACTTCATTGGCTCGTTCACCACATGCAGCTACAATAACAATATCGGCTTCCGCTTGTTTGGATATGGCATGCTGAAGTACTGTTTTTCCGCAACCGAAAGGACCCGGAATAAATCCAGTGCCTCCTTCAACAATAGGATTTAAGGTGTCAATGGTACGTACTCCTGTTTCAAGCAGTTTATACGGACGTGGTTTTTCTTTAAAGGCAGTTATGGCAACTTTTACAGGCCACTTTTGCACCATAGTAACAGGTACCTCTTTCTTATTCTGGTCGAGAAGAACTGCAATAGTATCGCTGACTTTATATTCGCCCTTTTTTACAATGCTTTTTACTTCGTATGTTCCTTTAAATGTGAAAGGAACCATAATCTTATGCGGAATGGTGTTTTCATCTACTTCTCCCAACCAGCTGGCTGCTGTTACTTTATCACCTGCTTTGGCTATAGGATGAAACTCCCAGAGCTTATCCTTTTCCAGCGGGTAAGTGTATTCCCCGCGGTTAAGAAATATTCCTTTCATCTTATCAAGGTCATTCTGCAAGCCATCGTAGTTCTTGGACAATACTCCCGGCCCAAGTGTAACTTCAAGCAAATGGCCTTCAAAAGTAACTTCCTCGTTGATCCTTAATCCCCTTGTACTTTCAAATACCTGGATAAAGGCCTGCTTCCCGTTAACCTTAATAACTTCGGCCATCAAATCCGATTCAGAAGTATGAATAAAACAAATTTCATTCTGACTTACAGGACCTTCGACTTCAACTATAACCAGGTTTGCAATTATACCTTGTACTTTTCCTTTTGTTGACATGGTGTAATTTTATTTTAACACAAATTCATCCGGAAACTCATAACTGGTTTCCAGGTTATTAATTAATTCCTTAAATAATTCCCTGCCTGTTTCTGTATCAAGCTTCATCCATCTATCGACTATGTTCAGTTTGACCATGAAAGAGAAGATACGTTCAATAGTGAAATAGTGGAAAAAAGTCCGGTCATCAAGCAGGTCCCATTTAATACGGTCAATACGCTTTTCTCGTTCAAATACATCATCATCCTCGGCAGCACGAAGGATCTGCTCGATCATTGGAAATTCATTACCGATGCCAAAATCACGTGCATTGCTTTTAACAAGCTTCTCTGTGATATCATCCTGACCTATAAGTTCGGGTTCAATATCGATATTGTATTTTTTGCAGTTTACAGCAGTTAGTATATTATTAAGGTCCATCTCAAACCTATACCATCTTCTGATAAAATCATTATCAAAATGATCAAGCCAGTTATAATAAAGTTCGTTGATCTGATTTGTCCATGATTTGCCGGGTATTACAGGTGATTCTTCCTTAAAACCGTTGATTATTGAAGCAAAATAAACGGGAGCTTTTTGTTGCAATTCCTTAATTGAATCATCCCTGGCAAATGCAAATATTTCGTTTAAGTCTTCTTCATTCAGATTTCCCGGTTCACTGAATTCAGGTGTCTTATTTTCCAATAATTGCAGGAGATGTTTATTATCGTAACGCCAGAACCAGGATTGTATGATCTTATAATCATCATTATGAAGATCATCTGCAAGCATGAACTTAAATTCGTTAATCGATAACGGAATTTTTGCATCATCAGGAAAAATATCGGGTAAACCGGCTACCAGGCAATAATATGAATACTTCATAAATCTATTCTTCTGCGGCAAATAACAATTCAATTAGTCCTGGACGGAGATAATCCTTGAAGAAATTTTTAAAATCTTCATCAGTAAAACTGACTTTATAGCTTCCGTCTTTTGGTCCGATTTGAAAGCCTTTATCCATACTATCGTCAGTTTTGATCACTAAGCCTTTATCTAAAAGGTCTTTTGCCGACTTTGAAAAGAACTGTTTAATTTCTTTTTCGTCTTTCTCCGGTAACAGGACCATAATGTCAAGGTTACCCGATTTACTGCTGCTCCAGTTTTTTAATGTTGTTTCAATGATTTTTTTTATGAATTCCTTGTCGTCAAATGCTTTTTCTACTGAAACGTCAACGATTTTTCCGTTAATTATATCGGTCATTTGTTGTTTAAGTGCATTTACGACCTGTTTTGATGCAAGCTTCAATTCTGATTCCGTGTTCTTTTTGGCTTCTTCGGATTTCTTCCTGGCATCTTCAATAATCTTTTCAGCTTCCTTTTTTGCATCAGCAATTATTTTTTCACTTTTGCTTTTTGCATTGCCGATTATTTTTTCGGCTTCTGTATTACCTTTCGATACACCTTCCTTGTATATCTTTTCAGTTAATTCTTGTAATTTGTTTTGCATTGCTATATTGATTTCAGACGATATAATTTACATTAACAAAAAAAAATAATTTCGTTTAAAATGACTACAAAAGTAACAGGGAATGGTATGTGAAATTTTGAACGCGCAAGATAAGAAAACTTTAATTTTAACGGAAAGTTTAGTTTAAAATATCTTTATTTATAAAGATTATAAATTACCATTACATTATGAGCTATATAGAAGAAATTATAACCGCGGTATTTCAAATTTAATTAGTGTCTGTCAATAAACTCGTAGTGTTTGTACAGAATGTTCGAGATCAAGGCGCGTGAGCATTTTAAAACGCAGTATACTAGAGTATTCGAGGATTTAAAATGCGAGCAGCAACGTAGATATCGGACATTATGGACAGACACTAATTAATAACCTCATGTTGTTTTCACCGCCTGCGAATCTTAGGCCTTTTAACTTTTGTGTGCTTTGGGCAGTCACACTGACCCATTTTTTGGCGCTTTTTATAATTATATTTGCGGCTTACTGCACATGATGAACATAACATACCGGTAACAATCAAAAGATATAATATATGCCTGAAACGAAAAACCATAGATTTATGTGTTTTAATTCTGTATTATTGGCGTATCCGGATAAAAAGTTTATAAAAATGTATGAGGATTATCTGCTAAAATCCTTTGCACTTTACAAGCAATTACTCTCCATATTGTACTCATTATAAATTTATTTCGTATTTTTCAACAGACCCTGTTCAGAGTATGTCAATAAAGTTGGCAGAATGTTTAACCGGACATATGTATGTTCGTAAAGTTTCAATTACAACGTTAGGCTTGTACGAAAATTGCTCATTTGCGACAAGTAGACGCCGTATTTTCGGACTGCGCGAGCCTTGTAAATAAAATTCTTTGAACAGACACTTTATTATTAACTACTAATTTCGTGTAATAATTGTTACAAAAATAATATATATTATTTCAACTGCTTTGTAGACTTTATATTCATGCATCAGGGTCGGGGAAAATGCAAGGCGTCGAAAGATGAAGCTGTAGTGACTTACCGCGGAGCTTTCACAACGAAACAGATGCAAATAAGAACTTTTTTTGTTGATTATCGTATTAATGATAATAATTAAAAAACCTGAATTCGTGCTTTCGCCAGGTAAAAGATTCATTAAAATAAATGAGAATTATGTGCCCCAAACCCGACGCGTGTATAATACAGGATAAATTCTTCTAGTAAACAAATTTTATTAATTAGAGTATGTCAATAAAGTCACAGTGTTTGTTCAGAATGTTCGGGATCAAGGCGCGTGAACATTTTAAACCACGGTATACTAAAGTATTTGAGGATTTAAAAGTTTTCACAACGTGTTTAATTTTTAAAGGTGTTCAAGAGCTCACTTTGTTCGGTTGAGCAGCAACGCAAATTCGGACATTATGGACAGACACTGATTAATCAGTTTAAAACAATATTTTATGAAAAAATTACATGTTTTGGCATTCGGGATGTTTATACTTGGTTGTCAGTTTATCACAGGACAACAGGCAGTGAATAATAAATTGCTGAATGATTTTCAGTCAGACGACTGGCAATTGGTGCAGGAAGCAAAAGATGATATTGAAAATCAGGAATCCCGTTACCTGGAAGATGTTATTAATCTATTCGAGTCAAAAGAAACAAAAAAATTGCAGAATACAGGTGATTTGATATATCCGGGTGCAAAGAAATTCTTCGGACACGGACAGATAATTGACTATGATATTGACAGGATCTCTATCCGTGCAGGATGGCTGCTTGAAGATCTGACATTTCAGAATTTTGGGTTTTCAGGTATTCATATTCATGAGGATGAGCTTATTGGATATATAAAAATAACTTTTCCGAATTTTTACAATAATTCAGCTAACAGGAAGCTTTTGTCAGACTGTACTACTCAGAAAAAAAGGGATCTCATGCTGGAACTTTGTATTGAAAAGGTTAAAAACTGGTTTAGTATATATGGACAGAACTGGAAACGTTTTAATGCATTGTCCGAAGCATTAAAAAGTTATGATGAAAAGCGTCAGGTGAAGGCTTTGTTCTACTTAAGGAACGGGACAACTTCTTGTACCGGTCTTACAAAAGATAGCTATAAAGCCTATTTGGAAGAACTGATCAGAAAGCTATCCAGGGTAGGAATAAAGAGAGTTTCAGAAAATGCCAAATTAATTCTTATGGATGATGATTATGACTGGCTTTCAATAAAAGCCAATTGATCAGAATATAATAGTTGTATTATTGCAATCTATATAATTTATTAATTAATATTATGGTCTTAAATACCCGGGAAATGAGAAAATATGTATACATTATTATAATGGGTTTATTTTTTTCCCTGATCGGGAGTAAAGCATTCGGACAAAAAGAAATATTCATTAAACGTGTAGATTTTAAGCTGGATAAGATTAGTGATATCGAATACGAAAATGAGTATTTCATGAGCATAAATCTGAACAAAGGTTCTATTTACAGATTTAAGATCATTAATCACATTGATGATTTTCCGGGAGAAGTCATCCTTGAACTTCTTGATGCCGATAAACTCGTTGTTACAAATATTTTTAATGACAAGTATTTTGAAGTTGTGAATTTTCAATGCAACAAGTCCGGATTCTATGACATTCTGCTTCGATTTGAGGACAACAAAACCGGTAATTGTGTTATTGATATTATGTTATTGCAATAGAAATGATCCGCCGGACATTGTAGCCTGGGATTTTATTATCACCGCATGCACCGGGTTTTTCCGATTTTAATATTTCATACATAAACAAGAATATATTTAATTTTTTTATTGGCCTTGTGGAACTTATGGGATTTTATCAGTTTATTGGTAAATTAATACTATGATTATGCACAGTTATCAACAGATATCGAACTGTCATCAACAATTTAAATCCTTAATCATATATTAACGTTAAACTACCGGAACTTGTATTATTCAAGCACCAATTTCAGGGTATCTGCATTGTTGCGAAAGCTTTGCAGATGTATTTTAAGCTTCATCTTTTGAGGCTTTATATCTGCCCTAAACCTAACACTTGAATAATTTAAGGCTAAATAACCAAACAAAAAGATTATGACAAACTTATATCTGAAACAAACCCCTTCAACTCCTGAAGTTCATTTTACACCACAGGGACATATTTCTATTGAAGGAAGGTACTTACCCGAAGATCCCCTGGATTTTTATCGACCTCTGATTGACTGGATTGAGCAATATGCGGGAAATACCATAATTGCTGATATTAAGCTGGAATATTTCAACACCAGCACTTCAAAAGTATTATATGATATGCTGGCAAAGGTCATTCATAAGAAAACTATCAAAAAGAAAGAGATAAACTGGCATTATGAGGAAGGAGATGATGATACCCTGGAAATTGGGCAATATTTTGAAGAGTTACTGGAATTCCCGTTCAATTTCCTTTGTTATCAGGAGGTTTACTGAAAATTAATGATCGCCGGGAAAAGCATGATTAGTGTCTGTCCATAAAGTTCCATTTGCCGCGTTACGCTTGTCCGAAAATTGCTCATTTACGACAAGTAAACTCTGCATTTTCGTACTGCACAAGCCTTGCAAATGAAACTTTCTGAACAGACACATGTCCGATTAAACATTTTGCCAACTATATAGACAGACACTAATTAGTGTCTGTCCATAAAGTCGGCATTTTTTCAATTTTTCTTCTTTCAA
>CAZBJH010000045.1:0-23411 GCA_964492185.1 uncultured Bacteroidales bacterium
GGAACCCAAACTCACTCCTCCTTCGTCGTCGCTCGGACAGGGTTCCTCCAGGGCCACCGCGACGAAAATCTTCCTTGAAATCTACGCGATTTTTCTGAGACGGATCCCGCTACTGCAAAACTCTGTATGGTTTTAAAAATAGGTGGGCTTCGCGAAACGTCGGATTCCTTTTGCATAGCAAAGCTTATCTTAAATAATGTAAGTTCCTTACGGTAGTATCCTTTCCAAATAAACCTACAACAGAACGGGACTCCGCCTTCAGGATTTTCCGTTAAAAAAAATCAAGGTGATCACCGTTAAAAAAATCGAGCTGTCCGACGTTAGGAGTTCCCGATTTTTAGGTGAGCACCTTGATTTTTTAGGAAAATACAGTCAGCGGCGGCATTTCTTTGTTTACTTTCTTTTTGCTGTTGCAAAGAAAGTAAATCGAACCGCTTGGGGAGCGGTTCAAAACAATCGGCCCTTTGAAGGCATATATAAATAAAAATAGTATTTATAATAACAATGCTATTCTATATAAGAATCCCGCGTGCACATAAAGCGTTTATCAGCAGACCCTTAAAAAATAAGTTCAAATCTGAAAGCATATTATAGCGCGTCTTTATTCCGTATTCTGAAGATGGTAACTTATCTTTGTATCATCTGATTTATTTCTTTATCAAATCAACTAAAGTCATTTTGTAATATATAAATATAACCTAAAAGAGATCTTATATGGAATTAAAGAAAGACTATAAGTATTCATTACTCGTGCCAACAAGCATGGGTGCACGGATAACACCAATCAACGGCCAGCCCGTGCATGCAAGTGACACCTATAAGCTGCAGGCTACAAGCGCCGAAACCAATGTGGCCAGTGTTTCATCCTACCTTGGCCTTCCTGTCAAAGTACTCACCACATTTGTAAAGGGAAGCCCTGTTGCCCGTTTCATTAAAGATAACCTCGGAAACCGGCACATGGATTATGAAGGCCCGGAAGTTGACCAGGGCGGCCCCTGGGGATACCGTCACCAGTTCAACATAGCTGACAGTGGCTATGGTTCGCGAGGACCCAGGGTACATAACGATCGTGCAGGTGAAGTAGGACGGACATTAAATGTTAAAGATTTTGATCTTGATCGTATCTTTGGCAAAGAAGGTGTACAGATCATTCATCTGTCAGGGCTTATCGGTGCATTATCAAAGGAGACCAGCCGGTTTTGTCTCGAACTCGCACGTGCAGCAAAAAAGTACGGTACACTCATCTCTTTTGATCTGAACTACAGGGCATCTTTCTGGAAAGGCCGTGAAAAAGAACTTCGTGACATTTTTCTTGAGATTGCCGGCATATCGGATATCCTGGTTGGAAATGAAGAGGATTATCAGCTGTGCCTCGGGATTGAAGGCCCTGAAGCAGGCGGCAAAGATATAAATGCCAAAATAGAAGGATTTAAAACAATGATCAACAAAGCAAAAAAAACTTTACCCCATGTATCGGTATTCGCCACAACCCTGCGCCAGGTTGTCAGCACGAACAGCCACCTGTGGGGTGCAATTATGGCTGAAGGCAATAACTGGCATGTTGTTGAACCACGCGAAATAACAGTACTTGACCGTATTGGCGGCGGTGACGGGTTTGTCGGCGGCATGCTTTATGCTATCCTGAAAGGATGGGAAACCGAAAAATGGATCCAGTTCGGCTGGGCTACCGGCGCATTGGCGACTACCATGCTCACCGATTACGGCCAGCCTGCCGATGAGGACCAGGTTTGGAGCATCTGGCAAGGCAATGCCCGTGTAAAACGGTAATATCCGGCGGTTTAAAGAAAGCGCCGGGAACAATGTCTGCCCGTAATAAATGAACACTATATACCCCTCCCCACCTGTCACTGGCGCAGGGCTCCGGCCTTGTGCCCAAGATGGTGAGTTTGGATTCCATACTCTACTCTAACGCAGACATGTTGTCCGTGCCTCTCTATTTATCACTGGCGCAAGGCTCCAGCCTTGTGCCCGGGATGGCGAGTTGACGGCTGGCGCTGTGAAGATAAAAATTTTAGTGTTAATTCTAAAACCGTACCTGGATCAAATAAATGTTGCGCTTTTAAAATGTATTGTGATTGCTACTTATCGTTTTAAATAAATCGTTTCTAACTCTGGCTTGACTGGCAAAATCAGCCCAATGTTTTACAACGTCATTTATCCGCATTTACCGGCTTTGTTGGGAGCAGACAAAGCAGGGGGTTGCTTGTGTGACAGGTGGTTTGGCTGCGTGGGGTTAAAGTTCTACGCTTACATGAAGTTTTCCTCCTAATCCGGTTTCAATAATTTTTCGTAAAGTAGAGATCCTTACATCACTTGAAGCCCTTTCTATTTTTGATATATAAGCTCTATTTACATTCAACTTTTCAGCCAGTTCCTGTTGGGTTAAATGTGCTTTTTTACGTGATTCTTTTACCAGTTCAGCAACCATGTAAGCTTCTGCTTTTTGTTTAAAGTCTTCACGGCTCTTTGTGCCTTCTTTACCATACTTTTGGTCTAAAAGCTCATTTATTGTTTTTGGATTTGTCTTCATAATACATCCTCCTTAATTTTTTTGCCTGTTCAATTTCTTTTCGTGGTGTTTTTTGTGTCTTCTTTTGAAAGCCATGCAATAAAATCACCAGTTTGTTGTCATCAAAAAAAGAAAATATCCGGTAAATATTGTTCCCTACTTCGATTCTGATTTCATAAATTCCATCTTCAAGATGGTTAAAGAACTTGGTTGATATTCTTTGCACAGATATTACAATTTGCAAAACATAATCAACTTTATCCTTAACTTTTTGAGGGAGTGGATTATAAAACTCCCAAAAATAATCTTTGTATGGTTCAAGTATTCTCATAATTATACGACAAAGGTAACTAATTAGTTTCTATTTTCATTATTTTAATAAATGATATTTCTCCAACTCCTTTTGCAAGTCCTCCAAGTTGTCCGTCCTGTACCTTTCTGTTGAGCTTACATATTTATGTCCTGCAATAAATTGCACTTCCCGCAGGTTGTAATGTTTCAGCCAGTTTGTAATCACCGAAGCCCTTATCTTTTGCCTGGAGTACGCGGAAGGCAAGGGCTAAAAAACACAAAGGAGCTGCCATGAGGAGGATTGAGCAGCTTGCTTTGGTAGTCGATTATCCGTGCTGTTTGTTCGGGGCTTTCATCCACGGCAATAATAAACAGCCGGCTCATGTTGTCCTTGTATATATGGCCGTGTGTGGTGGCGCACATCGAGGCCATCGGGCCTCTTACGACGCGTTTTGCCCCGCGGCTGTTGCCATTGTCGTCTTTCTGGCTGGTACTGCTGCGCAGCATGTTGTTACTAATGAGTTCTAGCCATGCAAAGAGGGCTTCTTCTTTTAATCCGTCTACATCTTCCAGGCACAGCAGGCGGTGTTGCAGGTCGTATTCGCCGTAGTTGTACAGGCTGTTGTCGGTTATCCTTGTAAACCGCTCGACCCGTTCCTGGGGCATTAAATCGGCCACTTTGCCCAAAAGGTGGGTTTTACCGCTACCGGAACTCCCTTGTATAAGCGCATGCAGGGTGTCGGGCATTTTGTAGCTGCTGGCGATGATAAAAAGGAATATGCGGTTGTTAAATTCCCCGGTGATGCCGGATTTACCGATAAGTTCGTTAATTCGGTCTATTAGTTTTGGTTTGCTTAAAAAGTCTTTGCATTTGGATTGGGTGGGCAAATCGGGCGTTGGGTCGTTGTCTTTGGGGCTGTTTGTTTCCAAACCATTCTCCCGGTGTTTTTCCAAAAGGTCGCATAATTCCGATAAATCATTTTCTATTAAATCGCTGCGCAAATCAAGTTTTTCGGCAGCTTCCCTGGCTTCCTCGCGGGTTTGCTTTTCTTCGTACAAATCCAATCGGCAGCGGTATTTCAAGGCGGTTTCCAGGTGCTGTACATCAAGGCTTATCAGCATTTTGTCGAGTTGCCGGGGCAGGCCGCCTTTTACGATATATCTTGCTGTTTGTGTTTCGTAGGTGATTTTGTTGGGGTTGGTTGTGTTTAAGGGTGATGTGTTAATGTGTTGATGGTTTGATGTGCTGATGTGTTGATTTTTGGCAGTAGTGGTATTTTCAATTAAAGATGGTTCAAATGAAGAAAAAATTTCATGCTCATTTACAGGCTT
Organism: uncultured Bacteroidales bacterium; assembly: GCA_964492185.1. GTDB lineage: Bacteria > Bacteroidota > Bacteroidia > Bacteroidales > UBA10428 > JAFGSZ01. The sequence goes on from CAZBJH010000045.1 coordinate 4,154, forward strand.
TCTCTCATTAATTAGCTGGATTAAGCAATCTTTATCATACTTTACAAATAGCGAGTTTATATCTTCCTTTTCGGGCGTGGTAACGGCTGTTATTTTTATCCCGCCTGAGGCGGGAGTTTTTATCTGCTGCATAATTTCGCTCACATGCTTTATTCCATCCAAGCCGCCCTGGTCGCCATCGAAGAAAATGATTACTTCTTTTAAGTTTTTGAGGTTCTTTACCGCTTCCTGGGCTTCTTTTACAAAGGCCAGGTTGCCGTAGCAGCTTAGTATTTTGAAGTACTCGGTTATTTCGGGTATTTGTAAAAGGGTTGCTGCATCTATGATGGATTCGGTAAAGATTAGTATTTATGTGTTTTCATTTGGATAGCAGGGATATAATCCGCTGCGGTTTTCGCTGTAGTAGTGCTTGCCAAATTCCAGTGAATGACTGTTTTTTCTTCCCGGCAAGCTATTCATTATCCTGCGGCCATAAAGACTTACGGTGTTACCATTTTTATCTTTGAGCGGGAAAACAATGCATTCGCGTATTTTCTTGTAGTACGTACCAGAGTTGTAACCAATTTGCAAAGCTTTCCAGTCCAGTCCCCGGCCGGTGCAGTACCTTTTGGCTTTGTTGCTTCGTTCTATGGTGTTTTGGAACAGGTGCAAGGCACTTATGGCCTGTTATCCGGCAAAGAGCGGCAATCCTTTCATAAGGTCATTTACCTTTTTTCTCACGGAAGTAATGATCTTATCATCATCGTGATGTGTGATAACTTCGTCCATCAGTTCCACAATTGTCACAATGGTATCTTCCTTCACTCCCCTGCTTGTAATTGCCGGGGTTCCTACCCTTATGCCTGATGTTTGAAAAGGCGAACGGCTGTCGAAGGGTACCATATTCTTATTAACGGTAATATCAGCTTCAACCAGCAGGTTCTCGACGGCTTTACCAGAGAGGTCAGGCATTTTTGACCGCAGATCGATAAGCATGGAATGATTATCCGTGCCTCCGGAAACCACCTTATAACCTTTTTCTATAAATGCCATTGCCATGGCACCGGCATTCTTGATCACCTGCCCTGTATATCCTTTATACTCATCGCTTAGCGCTTCACCAAAAGCAACGGCTTTAGCAGCAATAACATGTTCGAGCGGCCCGCCCTGTATGCCCGGAAAAACAGCTGAATCAAGCATCTGGGTAAGAGTCTTAAGCTTACCTTTTGGTGTGGTAACACCCCATGGATTCTCAAAATCCTCTGCTACCAGGATCATTCCGCCCCTGGGGCCCCGTAAGGTTTTATGAGTGGTAGTGGTTACAACATGGCACCAGGGGAATGGGTCATTAAGGTAACCGGTAGCTATCAGACCGGCAGGATGGGCAATATCAGCCATGAGGATGGCTTTTACCTTATCAGCAATATCCCGCATTCGTTCATAATCCCAGTCACGCGAATACGCCGATGCACCGGCCACGATGAGTTTAGGTTTTTCCTTCATGGCCAGTTCTTCCATCTTATCATAATCGATCAGGCCGGTCTTTTCATCAAGGCTATATGCTAACGGCCTGTATAGAATACCCGAGTAGTTAACATTCGAACCGTGAGTCAAATGGCCGCCATGCGACAGATCGAGCCCCAAAAAGGTGTCCCCGGGTTTCAATAAGGCAAGCATTACAGCAGCATTAGCCTGTGCTCCCGAATGCGGCTGAACATTGGCCCATGTTGCACCGAACAAAAGCTTTGCCCTGTCAATGGCCAGCTGCTCCACCTCATCCACAACCTGGCAACCGCCATAGTAACGTTTGCCGGGCAATCCTTCTGCATACTTGTTTGTCAGGCACGAACCCATAGCCTGCAATACCTGGTCACTCACAAAATTTTCCGAAGCGATAAGCTCCACCCCGTTAAGCTGCCGTTGTCTTTCTCTTTCAATAAGATTAAATATGGTATAGTCTCTTTGCATATTTATAAGCATTAATTAAAATTACAGATTCCAAAAATACGGTTTTCATCGTATCAATGAAACGATACCTAAAAGAAATGTTATGAACAATTGTTAATTACATTATGTCTTTATTATTCATGCATCAGGTTCAGGGCACATGACCGTTGGTTTAAGTCTTCAGCTTGTAGTTTTAAGCTTCAGTCGCTATTTTCCATCCTTCATTCAAATACTTTTACACGATAAAATTTTATTTTATCAATTTTTTTTTATTTTTATACCGGTTTCAGATACAAATACAGATGTTGCATCGAAAAACGCCACTGAAAATCTTCAACACATGAGATAACCATTTACTCACTTAAAAATTTTTAATTATGGCAGAACAACAAGAACAACCCCAGGTACAGCAACCACAGGTACCGCCACAGCTTCCCAATGCAACAGCAGTGCTGGTTTTGGGTATTTTATCCATAGTGTTCGGATGTATATTCGTGGGACTTGTCATGGGTATAGTAGGTCTGATATTATCCAAAAAAGGCAAAGAACTTCACGAACAGAATCCTACGGGATATTCGGGATGGGGTTCACTAAATGCAGGAAGGATAATGTCTATCATTGGTATTGTATTGGGTGGCCTTTACATATTATATTATATTGTAGTGGTTGCCATTATTGGTGCAGCTGGATTTCCTTTATTTGAATATTTTAATTAGTGTTTTTCCATAAAGTCCCATTTGCCGCGTTACGCTTGTCCGGAAATTGCTTATTTACGACAAGTATACTCCACATTTCCGGACTGCGCAAGCCTTGCAAATGGAACATTCTGAACAGACACATGACAGGCTAACAGTTTGCTTACTTTATAGACAGACTCTAGTCTGACAGATCAATAAATCGAAAATAAAAAAGGCCGGCTTTTCTAACCGGTCTTTTTTTTATTCCTCAGAAATATCCATCAACCACTGGCGATATACCGAAAACATGTTGGATTTGGAAAGAAATCCAACATATTTACCATTATCGATCACCGGAAGGTTCCATGTATCATATTTCTCAAATTTTTCCATCACCGATTCCATTGAATCGTCTGAAGAAACAAAGGTAGGTGGCAATTGCATTACATCCCTTACAAAGGTAGTATCATACATTTCTTTATCGAATATAATATGCCGGATACTGTTCAGCAGGACAATTCCCACAAGCATTCCCCTTTTATTCAAAACGGGGAATATGTTTCTTTTTGACTTTGAGATAACTTTAACCAGGTTACCAAGTGTATCATCAGGTGATACCGGGTGAAAATCCATTTCTATTACCCTGCCGATATTCAACAATGTCAGAATTGCCTTATCCTTATGATGGGTTATTAATTCGCCCCGTTTAGCTAATCTGCTGGTATATATGGAGTGAGGTTCAAAATACATGATCGTTATGTAAGCCATTGTACTGGTAATTATCAGTGGTATAAACAAAGCATAACCTCCCGTTATTTCAGCGATCAGGAAAATAGCTGTAAGCGGTGCATGCATCACCCCGGCCATTAACCCTGCCATACCTAAAAGAGCAAAATTACGTTCGGGAACATCTATAAAATGAAAAAGATTAAGGAGTCTGGCAACAAAATAACCTGTCACGCCTCCCATAAACAAGGTAGGGGCAAAGATCCCTCCTACCCCGCCACTCCCTGTTGTTACAGCCATTGCCACAACCTTGAAAAGAAGAATAAAGACAAGGAAAATAACGAAAACCCAGAAGCCTCCTCCTAACCTTGAAAACAGACTGCCATTCATAAGGGTTGAAGCATCCCCGTGAAGCAAAACATTCAGGGTATCATAGCCTTCACCATAAAGCGGCGGAAGGAAAAAAATAATGACCCCAAGTGCTACTCCCCCGATGATCAGTTTATTATAAGAACTTTTGATCTTATTAAAAAGGGATTCAATAAACAATGTTCCCCTTGTAAAATAAAGTGACAGCAGTCCTGTAAGAATACCGAGAATTATATAATAGGGAATGTTACTCAGGGAAAAGGGATTTTCAAGCTCAAAGCTGAATATAACACCTTTGCCGAGAAAAAGGTATGAAATAGTAGCACCTGTAACCGAGGATATTAAAAGGGGAATGAGGGACCACATAGTAAGGTCCAGCATCAGCACTTCGAGGCCAAAAACAACAGCAGCTACCGGCGCCTTGAAAATACCTGCCAATGCTCCGGCTGCCCCGCAACCTATAAGGATAATCCGCGTTTTGTAATTCATCCTGAACAATTGTCCCAGTGAAGAGCCGATAGATGAACCAGTGAGCACGATCGGGGCTTCCAGTCCCACCGAACCGCCAAAACCAACCGTGAACGTACTTGCAACCAGTGAAGAAAAATTGTTATGAGGCTTTATGATACCGTTCTTCTTTGAAATGGAAAACAATATCCGGCTTATGCCGTGGCCAATATTATCTTTCACAACATACTTCACAAACAAAACAGTAATTAATATCCCTGCCAGCGGATAAGCCAGGTACAACCAGTTAATACTCTCATCAGTAATTTTGTGGGTAAGCAAATAGTGAGTATAGTGAACGGCATTTTTCAGTATTACTGCAGCCAGCCCGCCAAGTATACCTAATATAAAGCTTAATAAATAAACAAAATGCCTTGGTGGCATATACTTTTCCCGCCAGATCAAAAACTTCCCTGAAAAATCATTAAAATTCATTATTCTGTTTTGTGTAATTATTATTTAAAAGTCTAAATCCCGGCGTTCGAAGCCCAAAACAAAAACATTTTACTGCTTCAGGCTGCATTATTCACACATCTGGTCCGGACCAGATGCAAGGTGCCAAAAGTGAAAAAAACATCAATGCTCCGAAAACTCCTCCAGCATCTTGCGATACGCTGAAAAAACCTTGGCCCGGGACAAAAATCCAAGATATTTTCCGTGATCAATGACAGCAATATTATATCGTCCGCTCTCCTGGAATTTTCCTGCCACCACTTCCATGGTATCATCAGGATTAATAACATTATCCGGCATAAACATCAGGTCACGTGCGAATACCTTGTCATATAATTCGCGATTGAACATAATATGCCGGATATCATCCATTTTCACAATACCGCGAAACATTCCGTTCTTCGTCACAACCGGGAAAATATTCCGGTGTGCATGCGTTATGACCCTTATAAGATCACCAAGTGAATCATCCGGGTGTACAGTACTAAAATCAGTTTCAAGAAGTTCATTAATATTAAGCCTCATCAAAACGGCCTTATCTTTATGATGAGTTATTAGCTCACCTCTCTGGGCAAGCTGGTATGTATAAACCGAATTACTCACGAAAAGACGGATGGTAGCATATGATATGGTAGAAACAATGATCAGGGGCATAAATAACTGATACCCCCCGGTGATCTCAGCAATTAAAAATATCGCGGTAAGCGGTGCATGTATCACACCTGCTATCATGCCAGCCATCCCGACAAGTGCAAAATTGCTCTCGGTAAGCGAAACATCAAACAGGTTTACAATCTTTGAAAATACAAGTCCGGCATTGGCTCCGATAAAAAGTGAGGGTGCAAATATACCGCCCACCCCCCCGCTGCCAAATGTAACGGAGGCTGCAACAACCTTCATAAAAATCACTATAATAAAGAAAAAGACCACTGCCACGAAACTATTTTCCAGACTTTCATACAGGGTATTCTCAAAAAGGTAGCTGTAGTCACCGCGCAGGCACTGGTTGATAACCTCGTAACCTTCACCAAAGAGAGCGGGAATAACAAAAACAAGAATACCGAGTATTGCCCCCCCAACAAGCAACCTGCCTAACTGAAATTCAAGCTTTTCAAACATCTTTGCTATCCACATGTACACGCGGATAAAATAAACCGAGATAAATCCCGTAACAATACCGAGCATCATATAATAATGAATATGCCCCATCATGAAGCTGTTTTCAATGACAAAAGGATAAAGAACATTTTGTCCCAGGAACAAATAAGAGGTTAATGCTGCTGTTGCCGATGAGATCAACAAAGGTACAATAGCCACCATTGTAAGATCAAATACCAGCACTTCAAGGGCAAATACAATACCTGCAACCGGGGCCTTGAAAATCGCGGACATTGCTCCTGCAGAAGCACATCCAAGCAACAAAATCAACTGTTTATAATTTAATCTCAGAAAACGGCCCAGATTAGAGCCTATAGCAGCGCCGGTTGCGACAGTGGGGCCTTCAAGTCCGACAGAACCTCCGAATCCCACGGTGAGCGCACTGGTAATAATAGAAGAATATAAATTATGACCGCGTATATAACCATTGGCTTTTGAAATCGAATAAAGTACACTTGGAATACCATGTTGTACCTGTCTCTTGTTAATATACCTGATAAAAAGAACAGTTAATAAAATACCTGTAAAAGGATACAAAATATAGAGGTAGAATGAACTATTTAATGCAAATGTAACGAGACTGGTCTGTATGAAATGTACCAGATTTTTAATAATAACCGCTGCAAACCCGACTGCAAGCCCGATAAAAATGCTTAATATCACGATAAGCTGACGGTCGCTTATGTTTTTCGAACGCCAGCTTAAAAAGCTGTCCATGAATGTATGCTTTTCCATCGACGCCAAAATTACTATATCAATGCATATATAAAAATAAAATGATTCTGAAATTAAGCTGTATTACCTTTATTATTTATGCATGACATATCATAATTTTCATACATTTAAATAAATCTTTGGCCCGGCGAATCCAATAATACAGGATTTTCAATACTGTTTAGAATTGTTCCGTTATTTTTGTATGTCGATTTATTAAACAGAATTTCAGACTAAAGGGTGAAGGGTTTCGTTTATTAATAAATTGAGGCACACTTAATAGAGTCTGTCAATAAACTCTTAGTGTTTGTTCAGAATATTCGGGATCAAGGATCATGATCATTTTAAACCGCGGTATACCAATGTATTTGAGGATTTAAAGTGTAAGCAGCAACGCGGATACCGGACATTATAGACAGACACTAAACTCATACCGTTAAACCATGATAAAAAACCCGGAAATCTCAACATGAATAATATTTTTCCTGATAAAATAAATTACCGCTACGGATATTCCGGTATCCGGATAATCTTAATACTGGTATTTTCTATTACCTTTTTGGGAAATAACAACGGACAGGTCGGCTCAGGACCAGGACCACCCGAACTGGTATTGGTTACTGTTGATACGGCAACCGGTAATGTGGTCATTTCATGGAATCACAGTCCTTCTTCCAACGTTACATATTATGCTATTGAGGTAATGTACCTGCCGGGAATAAATGAGCCTACAGGCCTGACCCTTGACAGTATACCCGCCACTGATACATTCTATGTATACAAATTCGCGCAAGCCGGTTACCAGTCGGACGGATACAGAGTCTATGCCATTGATAATAACAGTGACCATGGGATTTCAAGCCGGGTTGACAGTACGATATATACCAGTGCGCTATTTGACTCCTGTTCCTCTTCAGTAACACTTAAATGGAATGACTATAATTCATGGAGCGGGGAGGTCTATAGAATATACCAGGAAAGTGACCATGGTTCACCGGAGTTGATCGCAGATGTGCCGGAGGGTACTAACGAGCTGATCATTGAAGACATAGAGGCAAATACTCATTACGGCTTTTTTGTTGAAGCCGAACATCCCGGTGGTCTGAGATCCCATTCAAACAAAGATACGGTTATTACAAAAATGTCACGCGGGCCTGAATATATTAATGCCAGGTATGCCACCCGGGGTGAAAATAATTCGGTATATATTTCTTTTTTGATCGATGAAAATTCCGAACTCGACAATTATATTCTGATGCGTTCGGATTCACCGCTGGAAGGTTTTGATACTATTGCATCATTAGTACCTATGAACAGCGAAATATACTACACTGATTCTGAAGCGAATATTGAAGACGGCCCTTTCTACTACAGGCTGGCTGCTGTAAACAATTGCAATCAGCTATCAACAGCATCCAATATTGCCGGCACCATCCTGCTGGAAGGGGAAAAAACCGGTGATCAAATCAACCTGTCATGGAATCCCTATCTTGAGTGGGCAAACGGTGTCGATGAATACCGGATTTTTCGAAGATTTGGCGATGATGATCATGAACTGATACAAACAAGCCTTTCAACTGATTTTACGGATAACGGGATCGAAGATCTGCAATATACGGAACTACCTTCACGTGTTTGTTATGAGATCCGCGCGTATGAAGAATATGCTAGCCAGGCAGGCATACAGGGCTCAAGCACAAGTAACGAAATATGCTTTGATATTCGTCCTAAACTCCTTGTGCCTAACGCATTCACTCCCGACAATGATGGTGTAAACGATACATTCGGGCCTCTTCTGAGTTATATTCCCGGCGACTATCTTTTTCAGATATTCAACCGCTGGGGAATGAAAATTTTTGAAACACGTGACCCGTTTGAAAAATGGGATGGCTCAATTAATGGTAAACCTGCGCCTGAAGCTGTATATGTTTATTTCATATCTATCAATAAAGGCACGAAAATTGAAGTACAACAACAGGGTCATATAACAGTGGTCTACCCCTGACCCTTATCATTAAACAAGTATTATTCATTTTTTATCACTGCTAACTGTTTTCCATTAAAATCCATTAACTTTGTATTAGCAGAAAAGGAGCATTCGCATGTCCGGTACACAATTGATAAAAGAAATAAGAAGTACAGAGGAGGCACGAATTCATGATGAATTTAATCGCCTGGTAAACAATTGTGTCAGGTGTAATAAAAGGGGCGATAAAGCCTTATTGAGAAAAGCCTTCAAAGTAGCTTTTGCTGCACATAAAGGTGTACGGCGAAAATCAGGTGAACCCTATATCATTCACCCCCTGAGGGTTGCCCGTATTGTTAATCAGGAAATGGGACTCGGTGTCAAATCAATGGTATGTGCATTATTACATGATGTAGTTGAAGATACCGACTACACACTTGAATATATTGAAAACCACTTCGGGCAAAAGATTGCATCCATTATTAACGGACTGACAAAGATCTCTGAAGTATTCGATGGAAATTCTACATTGCAGGCTGAAAATCTTAGAAGGATATTACTTACTCTTTCGGATGATGTCAGGGTTATTCTTATCAAACTTGCCGACCGTTTACATAATATGCGTACTCTTGACAGCATGCCTCTCCACAAACGGATGAAGATTTCCAGTGAGACTATTTACCTGTATGCCCCGCTTGCCCACCGGCTTGGTTTTTATTCAATAAAGACAGAGCTTGAAGACCTGAGCCTGAAATACCGTTATCCTGAGATATATGATGAACTTGACAAAAAGATAAGGGAAAAACAAAAATCATACAGGGCTTTTATCGAGGAATTTTCAGAACCCATAAAAGAACGCCTTCAGTCGAATAACATACTGTTCAGCATAGACGGACGATACAAATCCATTTATTCAATATGGCACAAAATGCAAACCAAAAATGTGCCTTTTGAGGAAATATATGATCTGATGGCCATTCGTATCGTCTTCAATCCAACCAAAGATATTCCCGAAAAAACCCAGTGCTGGAACATATATTCCATGATCACCGACATTTATATGCCTAAACCTGAGCGGATAAGGGACTGGGTAAGTACTCCCAAGGCAAACGGATATGAAGCACTTCACGCGACGGTTATGGGGCCACGCGGTCACTGGGTAGAGATACAAATAAGGTCACAACGTATGGATGAAATTGCCGAACATGGTTTTGCCGCACACTGGAAATACAAGCAAAATCAAAACCAGGAGGGTGAACTTGATAAATGGATCAAACGAATACAGGAACTGCTGCAAAACCCTAATTCTGATGCCCTTGAATTCCTGGATGATTTTAAACTAAACCTATTTTCCTCGGAAATTTTCATATTTACACCTAAAGGCGATGTAAAAACCATGCCGGTTGATATCACTGCACTTGACTATGCCTATGAGATCCATACCGAGATCGGGCACAAAGCAATTGGTGCCAAGATCAACCATAAGCTGCTTCCTTTGCAGCAGAATCTAAAAAGCGGGGATCAGGTGGAGATCATTACATCAGACAAATATCAGCCAAGAAGGGAATGGCTGGATAAAGTCAAAACAGCAAAAGCAAAATCAGCTATTAAAGATTATATAAAAGCAGAGACAAAGAACCGCATTGAAAAAGGGAAAAAAATACTTGAAGAAAAACTAAGTGAAATCAAACTAAAGCCAAGCGGAAGGATATTTAAGAAATTGCTTCCCTATTATAAACTTACTTCCAAGGAGGAATTTTACAGTAAGATTGCCACGGGTATTATTGAACTGAATAATCTGAAAAAGATCCTGAAAAAGAATGCGAGCAATAAATGGATACGATACTGGGGATTGCAGTTTTCGAAGTCTTCTTCAAAAAAGGCTGAACCCGATGTTCATATCAAAGCCAAAGAAATTAAAAACAATTCACCGATCATACTTAAGGAAAACCTGCATGAAGCCGAATCCGAATATATCATAGCCAAGTGTTGCAACCCTATACCGGGTGATGATGTTATAGGTTACAGAACTTCGGATGGTGATATTATTATTCATAAATCAAAATGCCCGAACGCTATCAAATTACTTTCAAGCAGAAGTGATGAGGTTGTGCAGGCAAAATGGACTTCGCATAAATTTTTATCCTTCCTGGTGCAAATCTCGATCAATGGAGTTGATCGTTTCGGTATATACAACGATATTACTACAGTTATTACCAAACAACTGAATGCAAATATCAGGACCATTAACCTGGCCAGTCACGATGGTATCTGGGAAGGCTCCATCGATCTTTATGTTCATAACACAAAAGACCTTAACAACCTTATCATGAATATCGGGAAGATCAAAGGCGTGGAATCCGTTAACCGTGTTGAAAATCATTAATAAACTTCCCGGCAGTTCGGTTAACCTGTATTATGCATGCAGGTTAACATCATTTGACAGTTGCAAGTAAAAAATAATCTGAAGACGAAAGTCCATGACAAAAACATTATCATGCTTTCGGCTTCCGGCTTTCGACTTTCGACTTCCGGCTTTCGACTTTCGACTTCCGGCTTTCGACTTTCGACTTCTTATGACCCACCCCTGCCCTCCCTTGGATTTTCAATATATGCTATTCAAAAATATCCGGAACGACATTAACGATTATTCAAAAAATCGTTATATTCGTACCTTATTTTTAATTAGTCTAATTTATGGTATCGGACGAAACTAAAGAGACTGTAAAAAAAATTTTCACAACATATTTGGAAAAAAGGGGCCACAGGAAGACTCCTGAAAGATATGCAATACTGGATGAAATATATTCAAGAGAGGGCCATTTTGATATTGAAACCCTGTATATTTTTATGAAAAACAAAAATTACAGGGTGAGCCGGGCTACTTTATACAATACTATTGAGCTGTTACTTGATTGTAATCTTGTAATAAAACACCAGTTCGGTAAAAATATCGCACAATTTGAAAAAGCTTATCAATGCATACAGCACGACCATATTATCGACCTTGATACCGGAAAGATTGTTGAATTTTGTGACCCACGATTGCAGGAGATCATTGAAACTGCCTGTGAACTAAATGGTTTTACACCCTCACACCACTCCCTCTACATATACGCTAAAAATAAAGATCCGCAAAAGAAAAGCAGGTAATTACCAAATCTGCCGCAGACTCGCGCGCGATGGCATCGCGTGCGTATGAATCAGGCTCGAGCGCGTTTGCAACGCAGATATCGGACATTATGAACAGACACTAAATAGAGTGGAATCCGGTATCCACTATTCCCTAAATAATTTGTAACTTGCGCGGGTTCAAAAATAATTCAGAATAAATGAAACCCTCACCATTAAGAGAGTTCAAAATATGCGGCACAAAGATAAAAGGACATGAATATTTTTATAACCAGGTTATTGGTGAGGGTTCACCGAGCACCTTATTAAATTATTAATTTGCGAGGTAACATATACCACCAACTTTGATTAAACGAAATAACAAATTATTTACTAATAGCTTAGCAAATATATATAAGAATGAAAGTTGATGTTTTATTAGGCCTTCAGTGGGGTGATGAAGGTAAAGGGAAAATTGTTGATGTATTAACCCCGGAATATGATGTGATAGCGCGTTTCCAGGGAGGTCCCAATGCAGGTCATTCACTGGAATTTGGTAAAATAAAACATGTTCTTCACTCCATCCCGTCAGGAATATTTCATAAGGGACAGATCAACGTGGTGGGCAACGGAGTGGTGATCGATCCGATCATATTTAAAAAAGAGATAGAAGAGATCCGGGAGTTGGATGTTGATCTCCATAAAACATTACTTATATCAAAGAAAGCCCATCTTATTCTTCCCACACACCGTATTCTCGATGCAGCATCTGAAATAGCCAAAGGAAAAACAAAAATAGGCAGCACACTGAAAGGTATCGGCCCGACATATATGGATAAAACCGGAAGAAACGGGTTACGTGTGGGAGATATCATTATGCCCGGATTCAGGGACAAGTATGAGTTTCTGAAAGAAAAACACAAAGACATATTGAAACAATACAATTATTCCTATTCAATTGACGAAATTGAAAATGAATGGTTTGAAGGAATTAAATGTTTAAAGGAATATGAGCTGGTTGAATCGGAATACCTGCTGAACGGTTTTCTGAATGAAAACAAATCAGTCCTTGCCGAAGGTGCCCAGGGAACCCTGCTTGATATTGATTTCGGCTCATATCCATTCGTAACGTCTTCAAACACAATTTGTGCCGGTGCCTGTAGCGGACTGGGAATAGCACCAGGTAAGATCGGTGATGTTATAGGAATTTTCAAGGCATACTGCACGCGTGTCGGTAGCGGACCTTTTCCCACGGAATTAACGGACAAGACAGGTAATGAACTTCGTGAAAAGGGAAAAGAGTTCGGGGCAACTACAGGCCGCCCCCGGCGGTGCGGATGGCTGGATCTTACAGCATTGAAATATTCCATTATGTTAAACGGCGTAACCCGGCTTATAATGACAAAAGCCGACGTCCTTTCCGGGTTTGAAAAATTAAAGATATGCACATCCTATAATACTTCTGACGGGAAAACAGACATCTTCCCCTTCACATTCGACGAATCAATACAACCCGAATATATAGAACTGCCTGCATGGTCGCGAGACATTTCTGAAATGAGCAATATAGAAGAATTGCCAAAAGAGCTGCTGGATTACATCAGCTATATCGAAGACGAAGTACAAGTGCCGGTAACCATAGCATCTGTGGGTCCAAGCCGGAAAGCCACCATACATCTGAAGTAAGGCATAATAAACAGGGGCTGAAGCTTAATGCCCAAAGCTAAAATCAGCAAAATGTCTTTTACTTGTACTGCCTGCAGGGGGGTTACTGTCAGCCGTTAAATTGTAGGTTTCTCCAATCCATGTGCCCGCGGGCCTTTCTCATGCTTGTATAAACGGTAGGCGAAAATAAAGCCGAGAATGCCGAGAATACTGAATAACCACATACCCAGATTATATCCCCCGGGATTGGCCGCAGATGCATTTTCATGTTCATTCGCCCAACCGATAAGCCAGGCAAAAAATGCCACACCTGCCTGCTGTATCAGTGTCATCAAAGCATAAGCGGTCCCCAGCCTCCTTTCATCTACGATATATGCCACCGAAGGCCACATTACTGCCGGGATAAGAGAAAATGCGATACCCAGCATAGTAACAGGTACAAAAAGTGAAATATCGACATATATCATCATTAAATACACGGGCATTATCAATATGGCACCAATAAACATCATACTGGCCCTTCTGCCTGTCTTGTCAATAAGCAGCCCGATCAGCGGTGTGGCAAACATAGCCGTTAACGCGAGAATACTGTTCAATTGTCCCGCCAACTGATCTGACAAACCATGTGCCTCAACATAAAACTTGGGCGCGAATCCCCGAAAAGGAAACACTGCAGAATAAAAGGTCATGCATAGCAACACAATATACCAGAATGAAGGTGTAAACTTAACAAGGGAACGCAATTCAAGCTTATCTGTCTCCCCTGCTTTTTGCAACACATTCTTTTTATCGGCATTCCATTCCAATATATAATATGCAATACCGGCCAGCATACATAATGATCCGATGACAGCAGCCAGGATGAGGGGCTTTTGCCAACCCGTATAAAAAGGTTCGGCCCATACATTGGAAAGGTCTACCGCATACGTCCCTAACCTGGCAATAAATAAGTTTATGCCTAAGGCAAAACCCAACTCCTTACCCTTGAACCATTTGGCAACTGCAACAGTAAGTGCGACAATCAGGGGTTCGGCACCAAAACCGAGAACAAACCTGCTGATCAGCATAGACAGAATACTGTTACTGTATGCAGTATAAAAACCTGATATTGTGCATATTGCCCCAAACAATAAAATGGAAAGCCGGGTGCCGAACTTATCGATAAACATGCCGCTAAAAAAAAGTACCCCGATAGCAGCAATACTGTACATTGAATATAATAACCCATATTGTTCGTCGGTAAATCCCAGTGAGGATTTCAACTCAAGGGCAACATAGGCTACACTGTCATACAAATAATAATTGCCAAACATGGCAAAACTTGCAATGATCAAAACGATCCAACGATAGAATGCAGAAGAAGCTTTCATAGTATGGATTATATCGCATGTCAATCATGCTTACCAGGCAGCATAATAATAACTATATTCTGAAAATAAACATAAATTATTAATACGGTTAAAAAATCAAAGCCTAAAAATAAGAGTTTTTTTATAGCTGTGACCTTTTAATAATCATAGAAAGATAAATTTCAATAATTTCTATTCAATTTAAATTAAATTATATATAAATTTTAAAATTTAATACAAGTGTGCTGCAAGAAAATTCATTTTTTAAAAATAGTTTAGCATCTTTGCAAGCTCATAAAATCAGTTTAATTGTCAATTCATCGAATAATAATTATAATTACAAGTAAACAAATTATGAAGGATACTATTGTTATATTATGTGCCGGCGGGCCTGCCCCCGGTATAAATACGGTAATCGGATCAGTCACAAAAGTGTTTTTAAATGCAGGATACAGGGTGCTGGGAATGCATGATGGGTATAAAACATTATTTACTGATGAGCCTAATTTTGAAGACCTCGACTTCGATTTTGCCGATAAGATATACACCCGCGGAGGGTCAGCCCTGAAAATGAGCAGGTATAAACCAAAAGACAATGAATTCAATGAACAGTTCTTTATAGACAATAATGTCAAATTGCTGGTCACTATAGGCGGTGATGATACTGCTTCCACGGCTAACCGCTTATCCAAATTCCTGGCATCAAAAAAGCTCGATGTATCAAACATTCATGTACCGAAAACAATTGATAACGACCTGCCGCTACCGGAGGGAAGCCCTACTTTTGGTTACCATTCGGCAAAAGAAGAAGGCGTCAGGCTGGCAACAACAATATATGAGGATGCACGCACCAGTGGCAACTGGTTTGTCGTATCAGCCATGGGGCGTGAAGCCGGACACCTGGCTTTTGGCATGGGTACTGCCTGCCATTATCCCATGATCATTATCCCTGAAATGTTTAATAAAACCAAAATTACATTTGACAAGATAACCAGTCTGGTTATATCTTCAATGGTAAAACGAAGGATACACGGCATTGAATACGGTGTTGCCATTGTGAGCGAGGGTGTTTTTCATCATATGAGTGACAAAGAGATCGAAAGTACAGGAATAAATTTCACATATGATGATCACGGTCATCCTGAGCTTGGAAATGTCAGCAAATCACATATCTTCAATATGATGGTCCAGCACAAACTCAAAAAACTTGGGCTTGACATAAAAAGCCGGCCCAGCGAACTTGGTTATGAGTTACGGTGCTGCAGACCCATTGCCTTTGACCTTACATACTCCACCTTACTTGGTATCGGGGTTTATAAACTTTTTGTCGATGATATCAGCGGTTGTATGGTAACTGCCGATCCGGCCGGCAATATATCACCTTTGTTTTTAGCAGATGTTGAGGACGAACATGGAAAGATCAAACCGCGCCTCGTAAATATTAATTCGGAAAAAGTACAGCTTGTATTCAGGAATAATCTTCAATACATCACCAAAGTCGATTATGATGAAGCAAAAAAATACCTTCCGGAACCCGAAGAATACGATTTTTTCAAAATACTAAACTGGTAAAATCCTGAAAAAAAGCAGAACAAAGCGTTCTGCTTTTTTTATATTTGTGTATATTTAGAGTGTGTCCATAAACTCGCAGTGTTTGTTCAGAATGTTCGAGATCAAGGCGCGTGAACATTTTAAACCGGAGAATACTAAAGTATTTGAGGATTTAAAATGTGAGCAGCAACGCGGATATCGGACATTATGGACAGACACTATTTATCATAACCAGGATGCTTCATTAATCTACCTCAACCATGATCAACATAAAAAGAAAAAAAGGAACAATAGCCATCCTGACCGGCGGTGGTGACGTTCCCGGCTTGAATCCGGCCATCCGTGCAATTACCATCCGCGCCCTGAGGGAAGGTTACCAGGTTATCGGACTGCGCAGGGGCTGGGCAGGCATACTCGAACTTGCACGTGATAAAAAGGCCGATAACAGTGACAAATACATGGAATTAACCGAAGAGATAGTTAACAAAGCCGGAAGAACAGGCGGCACCTTTATACACACTTCGCGCACCAGGCCCAGTCATATTCCCAAAATCAATGTACCCGAACAATATAAAGATAAGTATACCGATGATATAAACGACCTTACATCTGAAGTGATTAAAAGCCTTGAATATCTGGGTATTGATTACCTGATACCCATAGGTGGCGATGACACTTTAAGCTATGCCGTAAGGCTTTATGCCGAAGGGGTAAAGGTATTGGCCATACCCAAAACCATGGATAACGATGTCCCCGGCACCGATTATTGCATTGGTTTCAGTACCTGTGTAACACGCACTATTCATATGTGTAATACATTACGCACATCGGCAGGCTCACATGAAAGAATCCTGGTTCTTGAAGTTTTTGGCCGTTATGCCGGATTTACAGCTATGCTCCCCACTATGGCAGGGGCAGCGAACCGCTGTGTGATCCCGGAGTATAAGTTTGATGTGGAAAAACTGACAAGGCTATTGGTTGGGGACCGCAATGCCAATCCGAGCAGATATTCGGTTGTTCTGGTATCCGAAGGTGCTATGTTTACCGGGGGTAAGGATATGATCTACAGGTCAACTGAAAAAGATGCATACGGCCATATGAAACTCGGAGGTATCGGAGATGCCTTATCAATCAAGATAAGAGAATTATCACCCCGGTTTAACAATAATAAACGTATAAATGTTATAACCCAGCAATTGGGTTACCTGGTCAGGGGAGGAGATCCCGACGCGATTGATTCTATCGTACCCATGGCATACGGGAACCTTGCACTTGATCTGCTTCTGAAAGGTATACACGGGCGCCTTGTGGTATTAAGAAACGGACGCTATGATAATGCCCCGATAGATGTGGTTACCAGTACAAATAAGCAGGTGGATGTTAAACGCCATTATAATGCTGAACGTTTACGCCCGCATTATAAAAGCTTTGAGTTTCAGCCATTGTTTATTATGACAGGCAGTAGTTAGCATCTGTCCATAAAGTTGGCAAAATATTTAACCGGACATGTGTCTGTTCAGAAAGTTGGCAATATGTTTAATTGACCATTACCTTTTTATATGAACCCATGCCCGCGGAACCAGTGTAGAACGAAAATTCGGGATATCGTTAACAGCTGCCTGCAGATTATCATACGACTGTGCTGAAACCCTGTTAAATCCGTTTGCTGCATGAATAATACGGGCCTGGTACCCTTTTTCACGTAGGTTTTCGGCATACCGTTCTGCATAATTGTTGTTCAGAAAACTTCCAACGATCATATAATAACCGGGGCCGGCTGATGACACGGTAACTTCCTTTGCAGGTTCTTCTGCAATGTCTTCCTCTGTTTCCATATCCATTGGTTCCACAGGAGGAACAATTTCAGAACTGTCAATTTGCTCTTCCTCATCGTCCGTATATTCCAATAAGGTATCTACCTGGTTTGTAAATAATTTATGCTTCTCAAAATATTTACAACCTGTCATTAATAAGGCTGTCAATACTGCCAATATAATAATCCTTGCTTTCATAACCCTTTTATTTAATCTTAACTTTATGTGCGAAATGCCAGGCAATGCATTGCCATACCTGTTATTTTATTTTGTTTTAATCAAATGTTCAACTATTGTTCATTTTTTTGTTATTACGGTTTTTTTTACAAATGGTTCACATTTAGTTAAAAAAACTAACCATTAAACCGTTTTATAATCAGCCGTTTCGTGCACCGCACTTATTACCGGGGTTTGATAACCGCACGTATTACACTTATATTATGAGCTTTATTGAAAAATATTAAAACAACAAACAGATTCTATAAATTAAATCATCGTTCATTCTTATATAGTTACAGTCCCTGAACAGACACATGACCATTTAAACATTTTGACTAAACTGCCATTCGCATTTTTTACAACTTTCCTGTTTTATCCTTTCCAACCATACGTTTATGGAAAGAATTCAGAAGATTCGTCAATGGATAAAATCATTCTTTGTAATTACACGTATAGTATAAAAATGAAACTATCGATCGTTAAACGAACTATAAGTAATGCAAAATAAAATAACAAATATAATGTATGACTGGCAAAATTATAATGTCCTGCTTGTTGAGGATGATGAAATGAGTTTTAAATACATGGATATGATCTTATCACGCAGGACAGGTATTAATGTAATACATGCAAAAAACGGGCAGGAAGCGATAGATCTGGGTAATGAAAATGATTCCCTTGATATTGTTCTAATGGATCTTCAACTGCCCGATGTGGATGGTTACCGGGCAACTAAAATAATAAAAGCCGTAAAACCTTACCTGCCAATCATTATCCAGACTGCCAACTCCTGGAATGATGAAAAAGAACGATGTTTTTCAGCAGGTTGTGACGGTTATGTTACAAAACCCATTAATCTGAATTCTTTATTTGCACAAATGGATAGTTTTCTGCGACAGTATGCACCCCTTAAAAAACGAAACATTACGGCTGATCATAATAATTCCTGAATAGTTACTGAAGGATCCCAGACTCACTTTTCTTTCGTCTCCCCACGAGCCGGGGTTTCGAACTGCCCGCGTGGCAGTTCGACCTACTTTTTTCTTCAGCAAA
>CAZBJH010000046.1:0-23396 GCA_964492185.1 uncultured Bacteroidales bacterium
CTTTAATTATTAAAATATAATTTTTTATTATGAGGAATATATTAAAATCATTGGTCTTTATAGCCATAATAGGAGTTTTACCTGCTGAAATGTTTGCTTGGCAGGGTATGCCTACTCCACCTTTACATGTGGAAGGCAACAAACTTAAAGATCCTACCGGTAAAGATGTTTTACTTCACGGATGGATGCAGCCAACGGCAAGTTGGTTTAATGGGAACAGGTGGTACGATGATCCGAGCAACTGGCTCGACACCAACAACGTGGCTGGTTTTTTAAATTTCATGAAAAGGATTGCAACTCTTATGACCGACACCAGTCCAAAATACGGCTACGACCATGGATGGTATGCCAGTTTCGTACGTGTTAATACCGATGCCATTGGCGGTTGGTCAGCCAGTTCAGGATTATATGATACCAGCCAGTTTAATGGCTGGATCAATAACTTTATAGTTCCTTATGCGAATCATCTCAGTTCACGAGGCTTATACCTGGTGCTTAGCGCCACCGGACCGATAAATACACCTAATAATGGTGCCCAAAACGCCGGTGTTGTAGAACAACAGCGCCTGCGCACCTTTTGGAGTACCGTAGCTGGTGCTCCGGGCGTTAAAAATGCCAACAATATTATGTTCGAGCTCATGAACGAACCGGTCGATATTGAATCTTCCCCGGGCAATGGCGACTGGGGCAACCACCAGGATAAATACTTTTCGGCCTTCACAAACTGGATTCAGCCCATCATAGATACGATCCGGAGCACGGGCGCGAACAACGTTATATGGGTTCCGACCCTTGAATGGCAGGGTTCGCCCTACCAATGGGACATATATCCCTTCTCCGGTTCGAATATTGGAGTGGCATGCCATTATTATCCAGCGTATGGTGGTGTGTTCGACAATCCCACCGCGGTGCAAGACCTTTGGGACAGGCAATACAAGCCTGCAGCAGACAGGTGGCCGATGATCATTACAGAAATGTTTTGGACCCCATACCCAAATCAACCCTCGAACCTGGTTAACGGTTCCACCTCTGGCTTCGGTAACGCCATCAAAAAAGCTATGGATGACCAGGGCAACGTTTCATACATGGTCGGTTTTATTGGTGACCTTATTGAAAATCTAAACGAAAGCCCACCGGAAGATTGTATCCTAAGCCCAAGAGAAGGCGCCCAATCTTATTTTCAATGGCTGCCTTCCTATACCGTGTATGGTCCCGACGACGGCACCCCTGAATACAATTATGCTTCTGTAACTGATAATAACCCAAAGCAGGTACAGGTGCTTATTAGTCATGCAGTAAATAAAGTAAATAACTTTGACGGGTTCACGGTAAAAGTTGATGATCAAGTTGTTGGGATTGATAGTGTTGTTTTAGGTGATTCGACAAACCAGTTGGTAATTAATTTGAGTGACAGTATTTTTAATGATAATGATATTGTCCTGTCTTACAGTAACGGTAATGTTGTTTCCATCTATGAGAAGAACCTGGTTAACTTTAATGATACGTTGGTTGATAACTTGTTAAAAGGTGCTTCCCCAAGATTAACAGGACTTAAAACCAATGAAAATGGCGACACTATCATTGCAATGTTCAATATGAAAATGAAGCTTCCCTCTGATATTTCTGATTTATCCTTAAATGTAGATTATGAGGGAGATACAAGTTTATCTTTTCTTCAAAGTTCTTTTTTCGATGGTGACTCTTCTTCATTAATATTTTCACTGGCCGACCGGGTTTATGCTGATTACAAGCTTTCACTTTCATATACAGGCAATAGCATCGTTTCATCTGACAGCGGTTTGCTGAAAACATTTTCTGATTTCCCGGTAACGAATAATTCATCCGGATTGCCGGTACATATTATTTCAGGGGAAACAGGAACAGATGGTTCTACAATTATTCTGGAGTTTTCAAAGCCAATGGAATTCGCTGTTGGACAATTGGGTCAATTCACCCTTCTTTCAAACGGTACAAGTATCGAGTTAGAAGACTTTTTTATTTTATACCGTACCAACATCAAGTTTAACCTAACGAATTCGATGCATTATGGCGATACGGTTACATTAAGTTACACCCCGGGAGATATAACTGCTGAAGATAAAGGCCTTTTAGAGGGTTTTAGTGATTTTAAACTTGCAAATTTGATGAGAGAACCCACATGGGTATCTATACCCAGAAAAATAGAAGCAGAAAATTTCTTATTACAATCAGGCACTTCAAATGAGAATACAAGTGATGTTGGTGGTGGGCAGGATGTAGGATATATTGATGATGGAGACTGGTTAGAATATGCAATAAGGAATAACACTACTGAGACTGAATTTGAAATTACTTTCCGGGTTGCCTCTCCCTTTGGTAATGGCAGAATAGATTATTATCTTAACGATAATTTAGCGGGCAATATAATTATCCCGAATACTGGTGGCTGGCAAACCTGGCAGTCAATTGTTGGTGATTTAACCATAGATCCGGGGAATTATTATTTTAAACTGGTAGCTACAAATGGCGGTTTTAATATAAACTATTTTCAAATAAAAAACATAGGGACGGGCATTAGTAAGGTAAATGATGATATAATAACTATATATCCCAACCCGGTATCAAATGAAATGATTATTATATCCGGGAATTTTCGACATAATAAAGTTGAAATTATTGATATTATGGGTAATATTGTCTTGAGCAGATCAACAGCAGACTATGGATCTGAAATTCATTTTCCGGTTAACCTTCCGGATGGTATGTACATTGTGAAATTCAGCAATGAAAAGCAAGTTCAACAGAAGAAAATTATAATAGATAATAATTAGTGTCTGTCCATAATGTCCGATATCCGCGTTGCTGCTTAAATTTTAGATCCTCGAATACTCTAGTATACCGCGGTTTAAAATTTGCGCACGCCTTGATCTCGAACATTTTGAACAATCACTAAATAGTAAAACATAATTATGACAAAAGACTATATAACACCTCGATTTTTAATCACACTAATTTGTGTTTTATTACTTTCAATTGGTTCTAAAGCACAAATAGAACCCATACAGGTTGGGTCAACAACCAGAAATATGCTGGTATATGCACCGGCTGATATTGAGACAAACAGACCACTGTTAATTTCCATGCATGGAATGAATCAAGACATCAATTATCAACGAAATCAAACACAATGGGAGTCTGTTGCCGATGCCAATAATTTTGTAGTTGTATACCCGGCAGGTATCAACAATTCATGGGACCTTTCCGGAACAACCGACACTGATTTCATTTTGGCTATTATTAATGAAATGTTTAATCGCTATGGCATTGACCGTGATCGTGTCTACCTTTCCGGGTTTTCAATGGGTGGTATGATGACTTATCATGCTGCTACTAAAATAGCTGATAAAATAGCCGCGTTTGCACCAGTTAGCGGCTATCTTATGGGAGGGGCAAATACAAATAGTTCCAGGCCTATTCCTATTATCCATACGCATGGTACAGACGATCCAGTGGTGCCTTACAGCGGAGTAGAAACCTGTTTGAATGCCTGGGTGTCCAGAAATGGTTGTCCAACTACTGCCCAGGTCACTCAACCCTATCCTATTGACAAACCAAGTTCCAATGGAACAAAGTATTATTGGGGACCCGGTACGGATGGAGTAGAAATTGTTTTGTTAAGCCTTGCAGGAAAAGGACATTGGCATTCTATAGATGATAATGGAGTACATACAAGCCAGGAAATATGGAATTTTTGTAAAAATTATTCGCTCAGTTTTGGTGTTCCTAAATTCAAGTTTGCTTCTGTTACCGATAATATTCCAAAACAGATTCAATTGATGCTTAGCGAAACAATCGTGGACTCAAATTACTTCAACGGTTTTACGGTGAAAGTTGATAGCCAGGCTGTAACAATTGATAGTGTTGTTTTAGCCGACACAAACTTATTGGTTATTAATTTAAACGACAGCATTCTAAAAGACAATTTTATTACATTATCTTACAATAATGGCAATGTTTTTTCAATATATGAAAAAGAACTGGTTAATTTTAATGATACAATAATTGATAACCTGCTTAAAGGCGCTTCTCCAAGAATAATTGAACTTGCAACTAATGAAGATGGAGACACTATGATCGCAAGATTTAATAAAAAGATGATGTTACCTTCTGATTTGTCTGACTTGTCGCTAAATGCCGATTACAACGGTGATATAAATATCCCTATCCTTGAAAGTTCGTTTTTCGATGATGATTCTACCCTATTATATTTTTCCCTGGATGAAAAGGTCTATGCAGATTACGTATTAACGCTCAAATATTCAGGCAATAACTTTTTTTCGTCTGATAGCGGTTTTCTCAAACCAATTTTCAATTTACCAGTAACAAATAATTCAATTGGTTTACCGGTATATATTGATACAGCGAAATTAGAAGCAGATGCTTCTTCAATTGTATTAGAATTTTCAAAACCTATGACAATAGTTGATGCACAAACTAACCAATTCACCTTTAAAGTGAACGGTAAAAGTGTTTCTTTTAAAGATTTCTATCTATTAAAAAATACTATCAATTTTATATTATCAAATAATCTGCATTATGACGATACGCTTTATGTAAGTTACACCCCGGGAGATATTACTGCAGTTGATAAAGGGCCATTGGAAGGATTCATTGATTATATCATCGAAAATCCGGTGAGCGTACCTACCTGGTACCAAATACCTGGCAAGATTGAGGCAGAAAATTATGCCTTACAATCGGGTATTCTGACCGAAACAACAGCAGATGCAGGAGGTGGTTTGAATGTTGGTTGGATTGATAATGGCGATTGGTTGGAATATGCTATGGAAAACGACACTGCAGAAACAAAATTTGATATTACTTTCAGGTTGGCATCAACATCCAGCAATGGAATAATTGATTTTTATCTTGACAATCAAAGAGTTGGTGTGATAAATGTACCGAATACGGGAAGCTGGCAGACCTGGAGATCGGTAGTTGATGATATTAAAATCAATCCGGGTAAACATTATCTGAAAGTGGTTGCCAGAACAGGTGGTTTTAATATTAACTACATAATAATCGAACCAGTGGCAGAAACAGGAATCAGCAAGATTAATGATGATCAGATAAATATTTATCCCAATCCGGTTTCCAATGAGATGATTATAAGATTTGCTGATTTTAATCACGATAAAGTTGAAATTATTGATATTATAGGCAATATGGTACTGAGTAGGCTAACAGCCAATGAACCAGAATTACATATACCCGTGAGCCTGTCGAATGGTCTTTATTTTGTAAAAATCAGCAATGACAGACAATTTCAGATTATAAGAATCATTATTAAAAATGATTAAGAAATGTGATACTAAATAGGGTCCGTCTATAAAGTGGGCAAAATGTTTAACCGGACATGTGTCTGTTCAGAAGGTTCCATTTGTAAGGCTCGCGCGGTCCGGAAACGCGGAGTTTACTTATCGTGAATGAGCAATTTTCGGACAAGCGTAACGCGGCAAATGGGACTTTATGGACAGACACTAAATAGAGTTTGTCAATAAACTATTATTGAATATTAAAGATTTTATTGGTAAATTGAAAATTGATAAAAATGTAAAATTAGCAAATGACTAAAAATAATATATTTGATAGAAGAAATCTAATCCTTTAAAATCCATTTAATCAGAATGAAACTCTTACCATTAAGAGAGTTTAAAATATGAGGTACAAAGACAAAAGGGCATGAATATTTTTATAATCAGTTTACTGGTGAGGGTTACTCATAATAATAATAATTTTATATGGTATTGGCTTCGCCGAGCTCCACTTCGTTCCGGTTCGTGAGCTCCCTTCGGTCGGTTCGCCGAACGCCTTAAAAAATATAAAAATTTGGTGAGGCAACAACCGATCCCGCGTAAGCGGGAGAGCTCGTGAACACCATTTAAAATAAATAACAGGTGAACAACTACCACCAACTTTGATTAAACGAAATAACAAATTAATTACTAATAACTTAAATAAAATATATTCTTGTGAAAATTTACATTATTCATTTCGTTTTTTTTTCAGTATTGTTATTAAATTCAATTATGCTGGAAGCACAAAACCATAATGATTGGGAAAACACGGCCATCATAGGGATTAACAAAGAAGCTTATCACAGCACATTGATGCTTCCTTCAAAAAAAAATGAATGTAAGGAAATTGTTTCACTTGATGGAGTATGGAAATTTAAATGGTCTCCAAATCCGGAATCACGTCCGGTCTATTTTTATAAAACCGGTTTTGATATTTCTGAATGGGATGATATTGTTGTTCCGGGCAACTGGCAAATGCAGGGCTTTGGGAAACCCATTTATACAAATTGGACTTACCCGTTTAAAAAAGACCAGCCGCGGGTAACCAGTGAACCGCCCAATTATTATTACAGTTTCGGAAATCGTAACCCGGTCGGCTCTTATGTAACAACATTTGAGGGATACCCTGAAAACAAAGACAAGCAGTTCTATATTCACTTCGAAGGCGTAAAATCGGCGATGTATGTATGGGTAAACGGAGAAAAAGTCGGTTACAGCCAGAACTCCATGTCGCCGGCAGAATTTGATATAACAAAATACGTGAAAGAAGGCGAAAACCGCGTTGCCGTGGAAGTGTACCGCTGGTCAGACGGCAGTTACCTGGAAGACCAGGACATGTGGCGTTTAAGTGGGATTTTTCGTTCGGTGGATCTTTGGATACGTCCCAAAACCCATATAAAAGACTACATGTTAACAAATGACCTGTCCGACGATTTTACTTCAGCAAAAGTTGACGTGAAGGTGTGGTTGAGGAATACTTCAACAAAAAAAGCCAAAAACATGACAATTGATGTTGTTTTAGGCAGGGAAAACACGGAAGGAAATAAAATAGAACAAAAAATGACTATTCCTGGAAACACCATACCGGCATCTTCTACAGAGGTTTTTAATCTCTCATGTATGCTCGACCATCCAATGCTTTGGTCGGCTGAAACACCCAATTTGTATAGTGTCGACATTATTCTTCGTGATAAAAATGATGTAGTCGAACAATTCAAATATCATTTAGGAATATGCAAACAGGAGGTTAACGGTGAAATATTCCTGTTCAATGGAAAACCCATAAAAATGAAAGGGGTAAACCGTCATGAGCACCATCCGCGAACCGGACGTTTTGTTGATGAGGAAACCATAAAAAATGACCTTCTGCTAATGAAGCAAGCGAACATCAATATGATCCGGACTTCGCATTACCCCAATACACCTTTGTTCTATGAATTATGTGATATTTATGGTTTTTATGTAATGGATGAAGCCAACCAGGAAAGCCATGATTACGGTTTGGGCAATAAAGAACTGGGCGATAACCCTAAATGGACAATGGCCCATACAGACAGGGTTGTTTCATTGGTGCAACGCGACAAGAACCATCCTTGTGTTGTATTCTGGTCACTGGGCAATGAAGGAGGGCGCGGTATCAACCTGAAAGCTATGGCTGATACGGTTAGGGCAATGGATACCATACGTGCTGTTTTCTCTGATACAGACCGGTCCCTTTCCGATATTTATGATGATGGTTACCTGCATCCTGACAGATTGAGAGAAAATGCAAAAAAAGTAAGCGACAAGCCTCTGTTTATGCGCGAGTATGCTCATGCTATGGGTAATTCAGTAGGTAATTTTCAGGAATTCTGGGATGTGATTTATACCGATAAAAGCATTATTGGAGGTGCTATCTGGGATTGGGTAGATCAGGGAATTGCAAAAAAAATTGATAGTTCAAACATGAGCTATGGTCAAAACCCAACCAGCTTAAAGCTCAAGAACGATGAATACTGGGCTTATGGAGGTGATTTTGGGGACCATCCCAATAGTGGACCTTTTTGTATTAACGGCTTAATTGGCCCCGACCGGGTTCAAAACCCGCACTATTATGAGGTCCGGAAAGTCCATCAATCCATCCGCTTTGAACTTAAAAACACAAAACCGCTAAAAGTGAACATATTAAATCATTATGATTTTATTGTTACGGATCAATTTGATTTTGTTTATGAATGGCTTGTTAACGGGAAAATCACGAAGGAAGGAAAAATTAATTGTCCGACACTGCAACCCGGCCAATCACAAAATATTTCAATTGAAATGCCTGAAAATCAAGAAACCTTAAATGGTGAAGTTATTCTGAACGTGTATGCAAAATTAAAAAAACCGGAAATTTGGGGTGAACAAGGTTTTTCTGTAGCACGCGAACAGTTTGTGTTAAATAAAGTTGAACAACATAAAATAGCAACTGGCAGCAACATCGTTGAAGTGATTGATAAACCTACACATATCGTAGTTGAAACCAGTGAATCCAGGTTTATTTTTGACAAAGCAAATGGTGCGCTCAACAGTTGGCAAAAAGGTAAAACAGAACTTCTTAATGGTAACCTTGAACCGTATTTCTGGAAACCGGCCAATGATAACCAGAAAAGAAACGGCTACAACGAAAGGCTTGGCAAATGGAAAAATGCTGCTGATACCAGAACCGTGGAAAAATATGAAATTGAAGAAGACCAGGGCATGGTTGTCCTTACTTTTCATATGAAATTACCTGATGTTGTCGCTGCTTATGAATTAAAGTATACCACGAACGGTGATGGTGCTTTACAGGTGGAAGCAAAGTACACTCCGGAATCGGAAGAAATCCCCCTGATGCCTAAATTTGGTATGCACATGTATGTACCATCCGACTTCAACGAAATAAATTGGTATGGGAGGGGGCCTTATGAAAATTATCCCGATCGAAAAACCGGAAGCTTCATTGGTTTATATAAATTACAACTGGACAACTTTATTAGTGATTATATTGCCCCGCAGGACAATGCCAACCGTTGCGATACACGTTGGTTTATCCTATCCGCACAAAACGGGGGTCATATTAAAATTAAAGGGCTTCAACCACTTTGTTTCAGAGTATGGCCATATACCGAAGAGGACCTTGAAAAAGCAGGTCATCCACATGAACTGCCCAAACGGGATTTTGTTAACCTTAACATCGACCTGAACATTCACGGTGTTGGCGGTAACGATTCCTGGGGTTCCAGGACTATTGATAAATACACCCTTTCCGGGACCAAAACATACGCGTATGGATTTATAATGGAATATATTAATGAAAATTAAACATATAAAATTAGCCCTTTAAAAAAATAAGCTCTGAATTATCTATAAAAGATTGACTATACTAAAGAAAATAAATTATGAAATACCATCTTACATTTATTTTCATTTTAATACAATTTTTAAACTGCAGCATACCGGCATCGGCTCAATCAAATACAACTTTGTGGTACAACAAACCTGCTGATTTTTTCGAAGAATCACTGGTTTTGGGCAACGGCAAAAACGGCGCTTCGGTTTTTGGAGGGATTCAATCCGATCAAATTTACCTGAACGATATCACTTTATGGGCAGGTGAGCCGGTTGATCCCTACATGAACCCCGATGCCCATAAGCATATACCGGCTATTCGTGAGGCACTGGAACAGGAAAACTATCTTTTGGCCGAGAAACTTAACAAGAAAATACAGGGCAAATTTTCAGAATCTTATGCCCCCCTGGGAACTTTATTTATTGAATTTCAACATCAGGGAAATTATGAAAATTACTACCGGGAATTGGATATCAGCAGGGCTGTTGCAAAGGTTAACTATGATGCCGAAGGAGTTCATTTCACACGTGAATATTTTATTTCACATCCCGATAAAATAATGGTGGTGAAACTATCAGGGAGTAAAAAAGCTTCATTGAATATAAAGTTTAAATTTCAGAGCTTGTTGAAATATTCGAGTACATCTCAGGATAATACTTTACAAATAAGCGGATATGCTCCATATCATGCCATACCCAGCTATTGGTGGGGTGATGATCCCGTCCGTTTTGATGAAAACCGTGGGACCAGATTCTCTTCTTATTTCAAAGTAAAGAATAAAGGCGGAAAAGTTGTAGTTTCCGATTCTACCATTGAAGTGAGCAATGCCACAGAAGTGATATTGTTGGTTTCTATGGCCACCAGTTTTAATGGTTACGACAAAGACCCGGCAAAAAACGGCCTTGACAATAATGCCATTGCCATCCAACAACTGGTCAACGCTTATTCAAAAAGTTATTCGAAACTGTTGGAAGACCATATCAAAGATTACCAGTCATTTTTTAACAGGGTAAGCCTTGATTTAAATGAAAATAAGGTTCCTGATTTACCAACTGATGAACGTTTAAAAAAATATACGAAGGGCGTTGATGATAAAAACCTGGAAATTCTTTATTTCCAGTATGGACGGTATTTACTCATCTCCAGTTCAAGGACCGAAGGAGTGCCGGCAAACCTTCAGGGAATATGGAATCCCTATATCCGGCCACCATGGAGCAGTAATTATACAATGAACATAAATGTAGAAGAAAATTACTGGTTGGCTGAATGTGCTAATCTCTCAGAAATGCACATGCCATTCCTCAAATTTATTGGTAACCTTGCAGAAACCGGAAAAGTTACAGCTAAGACATTCTATGGCGTTGACAAAGGATGGGCTGCATGCCACAATTCTGATATCTGGGCTATGAGCAACCCCGTTGGTGATTATGGAAAAGGTGAACCGATGTGGGCTTGCTGGAATATGAGCGGAACCTGGGTAGTAACTCACCTTTGGGACCATTATTTATATACCGGGGATGAGAATTTCCTAAAAGATTATGCCTATCCCTTAATGAAAGGTGCGGCAGAATTTTGTCTTGGCTGGCTTGTAGAAGATAAGCAAGGTTATCTTGTTACATCACCGTCAACGTCACCTGAGAATTCATATATCACGCCTGATGGTTTCAAAGGGGCAACGCTTTATGGAGCTACTTCAGACCTTGCCATGATCAGGGAATGTTTTAAGCAAGTCATTCAGGCTTCAGAAATTCTCGATGTAGATGCCGGGCTACGGGATAGTTTGGAAACTGCGATGAATCAATTATATCCCTACCAAATTGGTAAGAAAGGAAATTTACAGGAATGGTATCATGACTGGGAAGATGCCGAACCACAACACCGGCATCAAACACATTTATACGGATTACATCCAGGCCATCAAATAACGCCTGAAAAAACACCGGAACTTGCAGACGCCTGCCGGAAAACCCTTGAAATTAAAGGTGATGAAACCACGGGATGGTCAAAAGGCTGGCGCATCAACCTTTGGGCAAGACTTTGGGATGGCAACCGCGCCTATAAGCTGCTTAGGGAACTGTTATCGTATGTTAAACCTGATGGAGCAGAAAATATCAATTATGGTGGTGGTGGTGGTACCTATCCTAATCTATTCGATGCCCACCCCCCTTTCCAGATTGACGGAAATTTTGGAGGAGCCGCGGGTGTCATTGAAATGTTATTGCAATCTAACGGAAAAGAAATTCAACTTATGCCTGCATTACCTGATGCATGGCCTTCAGGAACAGTTAAAGGTATTTGTGCCCGGGGTGGTTTTGAAATTTCAATGAGTTGGAAAGATGGTTCGCTCACAGAAGTGGAAGTTTTATCCAAAGCAGGAAATAAGTGTACGCTGCACTGCAAAGGGGAAATGAATACCTTTGATACAAAAAAAGGAAGTACCTATAAACTATATTCCACACTGGATATCAAGCAGGTAATTAAAAAATAAACAAATAGGGAAACACAATCTAACTAGTGTCTGTCCATAAAGTCCCATTTGCCGCGTTACACTTGTCCGAAAATTGCTCATTCACGACAAGTAAACTCCGCGTTTCCGGACTGCACGAGCCTTGCAAATGGAACTTTCTGAACAGACACGTGACCAGTTAAACATTCTGTCAACTTTATAGACGGACACTAACAAACTTATTTTCAATCTTTCATAAGAGCACAAAATTTACGGGTCTTGTAATATGAACGAGTGTAAAAAACGATACAGTTGAAAACAAATCCTTTTGTCTCCAAATCGTCAATATTGTCAAGGCGGCAAGAATTAAAGAAAAAATAACATAAGTACTAAAGTCCATGCCAATTATCGGCATAATAAAAACTGGAAATATCGAAATTAAAAGTATTGTAATCCTTAAGATACTGTTTTTCATCTAGTTGTCAATGTTTGTAGTGTGCTGTAGTATGGATACCTGAACGGTTTGCTGTAAGCTCTCGAAATAGATCAAATATGCAAATTTATTTCAAATCAGCAATCAGCAAGTATGAATTTTTCTGAGGATCATGAAGTTTATTATTGATATTGTATGTTTATGTTTTTTCCTTTGTAACCGTTTAGTTAACTATTATTGTTTTACAAATACGAATAAAATTGATTGAGAAAGTCCAACCACCTTACCAATTGGATAGAAATCTTTAACGCGCTTATTCTACAACAATATCAATTTCACCGGTAATAAGCCCGCCAGCATCTACTCTTAGAGTAATTATTCCTGTCTCATTTTCTTTTAAAGGTCGGAGAATTACCAGAGCCTGACCTTGATAAGTCTTACAAACGGGACTATTAAAACTATCCATATCGTACGGACAGGCATTTCCTGAGCCAGCTATTTCACCGACACCTGACACTGTGAATGTAATGGGGATATCTGCATCGGGAATTCGACTACCAAAAGCATCTGTTATTTCAACTTTTATATACGATAAGTCATTTCTATCAGCTTTAATCTTTGATCTGTCTGCTGTAAGTTTTATTTTCACTGGCGCACCTGTTGTTTTCAATTCTTTCGAATCTATTTCTATTCCATTATTCAAAGCAATCGCCTTTAAAACGCCAGGTTCATAAGGCACTTTAAAACTTGCAATTAGCTTTGATGTGTCTGAGAGG
Source organism: uncultured Bacteroidales bacterium (assembly GCA_964492185.1). GTDB lineage: Bacteria > Bacteroidota > Bacteroidia > Bacteroidales > UBA10428 > JAFGSZ01. Next base: position 12,845 of record CAZBJH010000046.1, read on the forward strand.
ATTTTCTGATCCATAATTTCACCATTTAACTCGAGCCTGATTTCAGGATAACTGGTGAAAACTCTTACATCCATTATCTCACCTTCATTTCCTTCCCAATTCCAACTCTGAAATTCATCAGGCCATCCCCAATAACTTACCATTTCTCTTTTATCCGCGGGGACTGGGGAGTGGACAACTATTTCCAGGTTACTGTTATTCCAAACCACATCTCTGTATAGCATTGGCGGTTTTTTGAATCCACAAAGGTCTATATCTCCGCAAAATGAATTAAACCAAGTTGGCAATGATGTGTTTCTTGAGAAACCACCATAACCTCCTATTCCAGTACTGGCAGTGTCAATAAGTTGTGAATTACCAAGTCTGGCTTCTCCAAGGTAATCCATTGCAGTCCAGACGAAATCGCCAATTACCCATGAATTTTTCTCTACCTGTTGCCAGTAATCATAAGATTCCTTAGAGAAGGATTCTGTCCCCATCATAATTCTTTCCGGGAATAATTCATGATCTGACTCATATTTATCCCTTCGATAGTTATAACCGCCCACATCTAAATCGGCAAATGCCGGTGCAAGAGTTTCCCACTTCTGATCTGGTCTATCCCAAAATTCACATATTCCTTCTGTCACAGGACGTGTCGGATCTAGTCTCTTGACTTCATTAACCAACCTTTTCCGAATAGCTAAACCAAGCGAGTCAGCACGTTCGGGAATTTCATTTCCCACACTCCAAAAGATAACTGAAGGATGGTTTCTGTCCCGTAAAATCATCGATTCCAAATCTTTTTGCCACCAATCTTCAAAGTAAAGATGATAATCTTCCGGATTCTTTGGTCTTTTCCACATATCGAAAGCCTCATCAATTACAATAATACCAATTCGGTCACAAGCATCGAGAAACTGTTTTGAAGGAGGATTGTGAGCGGTTCTTACAGCATTGAAACCGTACACCTTCATTAATTCAACTTTTCGCTCTTCTGCCCGATCGATGGTGGCTGCTCCAAAAAAACCATTATCATGATGCAAGCAACCACCTTTTAAAAGAACATTTTTCCCGTTAAGTGTAAATCCGGTTTTTGCATCAAAATGAATAGTCCGGATACCAAATGTTGTACTTGATACATCCGTTATATTACCATTGGAAATAACTTCTATTTCGGCTGAACAAAGATTTGGCGATTCAAGTGACCATAAAATCGGGTTGGGAACGGTAATATTTTGAACAAATTCACTGATTCCCCGGGATAATATTTTTGTTTGCGTTTCTACACTTTTTATAATCTTTCCATTGGGATCAAGAATTTTAGTCACAAGCTTCACTTTTGAATTTCCTTTTAATGTTTTTTCTACAGCAGACTCGATCTTTAGTTTAGCTTCATCATCGGAAATGTTTTCGGTGATTACAAAAACACTGTTTTCAGCAACATGAACCGGTTGTTTTTTAGTTATCCAAACATGCCTGTAAATGCCTGATCCGCTGTACCAGCGCGAGTTTCTGCCATCGTTTTTTACCTGGACAGCCAAAACGTTGTCTTTCCCTGCCGAATTCAAATAATCGGTTAAATCATAGGAGAATGCAGTGTATCCATAAGGATGATTCCCCAGGTATTTTCCATTTATCCATAAGTCGGCATTCATATAAACCCCGTCAAATAGAATTTTTATGATTTTCCCTTCATCTCCTTCATCCAAAGCAAAATGTTTTCTATACCATCCTGTACCGCCAACTGCATATCCGGTCGCTCTTTTTCCTTGACTTTCACTTGAAAAAGGGCCAATTTGAGTTTCATTATTTTCTCCAGGAAGATCCATAATGCTCCAGTCATGTGGTAAATCAATATCTCTCCACCCTTCATCTTTAAATGAACTTTTCTCAGCACTTTTTATGTTTCCAGAGTAAAATTTCCAATCATCATCAAAAAGTAATTCAGAACGAGGAACCTGAGCAAGCCCCTGTATACTAAGACCAATAATTAAAAATGTAGTTAATAAAATTTTGTAATTCATTTATATTTAAAACTATAAGATAAAAAAGAGGCCATTTTAAAAAACAAACTTTCCTTATATAATATGAAGTTTTTAAAATGGTCTCTTTAAAATATCATTTTTAAGTTAGTGTTACTTCGTATTCCCCGTAAAATCACCGTTTTGAATGATTTCCGGATTTTTATCCAGCTCTTCCTGCGGAATTGGGAAAAACCAACTGAAATCTGTATCAAGATTAAAAACTCTTTTTTCTGCATACTCAGCATATGAAAATTCCCGGGAAATTACTATTTTCCTTTGGGTCTCATCTGTTTTTACCGAACCATCGCTGTTCAATTCATACGTATAGCTGATGTTTACAACATGTGGTGTTGCAAACCTTGATTCGTCTCTCCAACGCAGGCAGTCGAAATAATATAAATGTTCAAAACTTAATTCGACCCTACGTTCTTTCCTGATTTTAGAACGCATTTCATCCTGTGACAAGCCTGTAGGAAGTCCAGGTAGTCCTGCCCGATTCCGAACTTCATTGATTGCCTCGTATATAGAGTTGTCAGGTCCATTAGCTTCATTTTTTGCCTCTGCATATCCCAATAATACCTCTGCATATCGCATAACAATAACATTGGTTCCTTTTGAAGGGATAGAAGCAGCAGCATCATATTTCAGCTCCCCTCTTGCATCAATATATTTACAAAGATAATATCCGGTCTGTGTAACATCATTATTTTTTTCTACATCAATGCCTTTTACTAAATTTTCATCTCCATCAAAGCCGCTACCTGTTTCCAAACGTTTTCCAAAATAAACGCCCTGATCATATTGAATTGTAGCATAGAAACGTTTATCCCTGTTTGCATATGGATCGGATGGATTGTAATATTCAGAACTTGGATCGTCCCAGGATTTTCCGTCAAGGAGTTCAAATTGATCTACAAGATCTTGTGTAGGATTGCCTGCCCCCCATCCGTTTTGAGATCCGGGAAGACATTGATTATTTCCATGATAAAGTAACTCCGGATATATAAACTGAACATCCGTTATTACTTCCTGATTGTTCTCGTTTTCCTGGAAAAACATTGTTTGATAATCAGGAAAAAGGTCATAAGGGCGCTCGGGATCATCAATAATTGATTGATATGTGGCCGCTGCATCAGACCATCGTTCGCCATAAAGCTGAATTCTACCTTTCAGCGCTTTTGCAGCGCCACTAGTTGCCCTTCCCACATCTTCGCCTGTCCATATTTTAGGCAAAACAGCGGCAGCATCATCCAAATCATTGATCATAAAATCAACACAATCATTGTATGTATCACGCGGAAGATTTACCTCATCTTTTAATCCCAGCGGAGTGTCAACAATAATTACACCTCCAAAATAATTGGTTAACATATGATAGAGATATGCGCGAACAAATTTAGCTTCGCCCAACAATTGTTCAAGTCTCTCGTTCTTATTTTCAGTAGCAGTCAGGTTCTTGATAGCATTGTTGCAATCTCTTATTTCTCTGTAATATAACTCCCATTTAGAAGAGACAAACCAGGGAGCAGCATGCATTATTGCACAATCCATTGTCCAGCCTCTCATTCCATTATTAGCATCTTCTGCTGTCCACCCGATCTGTGTATATTTACGTGAATTCTCTGATCCAGAACCAACACCGTTAATTGCATTATTCGTGAAAGCCTCCCAATTATGATACGAATCATCAGGAGTTAAATATTTATACAATTGATTAATTGCTGTCACTGCCAGATTCGGGTCTTTCCAAAAATCGGCATCAGAATACTGATCCAGCGGTTTCTTATCAAGTATATCTTCACTACATCCAACAAAAGCAAACAAAATTGCTGTGATAACTATATATTGTATTTTTTTCATTTTTAATTCCTCCCTATATTTTAGAATGTAAGGTCGATTCCTATTGTATAAACTTTTGCTCGCGGATAAAATTGTCCCCATTGGTGATAGGCTTCCGGATCAAACTTAAAAAGATCGTCTTTAACCCAGGTGAATACATTCTGCCCTGATAAATAAACTCTTAACCCTTTAACATTTACTTTTGAAAGTAAAGATTGATTAAAACTATATCCAATCTGGAGAGTTTTTAACCGAAGGTATGTCGCATCTCTAAGCCAGTAGCTTGAAGTAGTAATATTATTACTTCCGGGTGAAGTTGTTAAACGTGGATAACGGGCATTTGCATTATTATTCTCTGTTGTCCAACGCTCTTCTATTTGCCATGTCTGAATATTTCCCCCATTATAAAAGGCATAACCGGCATAATCTGTAAACGTGTAGTTTACATGAGTAGCCCCCTGAAAATTCATTGCCAGATCGAAACCTTTATATTCAGCGCTAATATTAATCCCATAAATAATCTCAGGTACAGAGGAATATCCAATTTTAGTAACGTCATATGCATCAATAACTCCGTCGGGAACTCCATCGGGCCCATTAAAGTCCTTATATTTTATATCTCCGGGAACAATTCCGCTTCCCTGGTAAGGAGAATTGGCAATTTCCTCCACAGATGTAAATAAACCTTCAGCTATTTTTCCATAGGAAGAATTCAGGGGATTTCCCGTTTGTCTCCTGAAAGGATCATTCAGAGTACCTTCTGCTTCTCCAAGCTCTATAGTTTTATTTGTTGCATACGTATAAACAAAATTAACATGATAGTTGAAGTCGTTAATACGATTGTGATGCCCCAATGTGAAATCTATTCCCTTGTTTTCAACAATTCCTATATTAGCATCGGGTAATGCAATACCAATTATTGAAGATGTTTTTTGTGTTGGTCTCAAAATATCTTCGGTTCTTTTAAAGAAATAATCAGCCTCAATTGTTAAAAGATGTTTCCATAAAGTGCCTTCCAACCCTATATCGGTTAAAGTTGCCACTTCCCATGTTATATCGGGGTTGGGAAGCCGGGACTCTTTAGCTGCCTGCACTGCATCTCCACCCAAAGAATACGGAGTAGATTGCATGGCATAAGTTGCGAGGTACTGATAATCCCCTACACGGTCATTTCCGGCTTGCCCCCATGAACCACGTAATTTCAAATTATCAATAAATTTCAAATTGTCTTTAATGAAATTTTCTTCCGATATTCTCCATCCGAGAGAGAAAGACGGAAAGAATCCCCATCGTTGCCCCGGGGCAAATTTCATTGAACCATCGTAACGGAAATTAACCTCAGCCATATATTTTGCACTATAATCGTAGGTTAACCTGCCAATATATCCAAGCCTTGACCCTTCCGAAGCGCTACCATCTGTTGACTGACCGTCTGACGGACCTGCAAATAACTGGTCGATTGAAGTGGAAGCATAATTAATCCGTTTCCCGTTCATCCAATTGCTATTCCATTCTGTAAGATTAAATACAAACAAAGCTCCAAGATTGTGTTTTTCAGCGATTGTCGTTTTATAATCTGCATGAAACTCCACTTGTTTGGCTGAAGAAAAATAAGAACGTTCTTCCAACGAAGGTTTGGTTGTCGGTGGGATTTCTTCGTAAAGCGAATTTGCACGGTCAATCATTCTCCATGTCGTATAAGGGGTAACCCATATTTTTGTGTGACTACCGCCAAAATCGTAAACACCAAGCCCTTTTAATGTGAGCCCCCCTATAAATGAAGGTTTGTATTCAAAAGTCAATGATCCGTTAAAATTATTACCTTTATCAACGGTGCTTCCTCCATACTCAAGTTCTGCTACAGCGTTATCACAAACTGTGGGTTTCACATATTGACCGTCGCTAATTTTTACCGGCCATGTGTTTGGTATCCTCATTGGGTATTCCAAAAACATACTTATCGATTTACTTGGATTATTATCTTCATCGGTATATCCCATCATATCTAATGAAACTTTAAAATCCTTAGTAACATTTGCATCAATATTTGTTCTGATATTGTATTTTCTGAAATCCGCCTTGTCGAAGTACCCATCTTGTCTGTATGCTCCCAATGAAAGATAATAATTTATATTTTCTTTGCCCCCGGATATTGAAAGGTTATGCTGGGCTTGTAAAGGATCTTTTTGAATAATCTCATCCCACCAATTTGTATTTGGATAATCAGGATTGGTTCCAGATTCAAATTTACTAATATCGTCGGAAGTAAAAGGCTCCGTCTTACCTTCATTCCTTGACGCCTCATTAAACATTCTGGCATAATCGGCAGAACTGCAAAATTCCGGTAAACGGGTTGGTTTTGAAACCCCGTAATAGGCCTTATAACTAATGGTCGGCTTTCCTTCTTTTCCTCTTTTCGTTGTAATAAGGATTACCCCATTCGCCCCTCTTGATCCATAAGGAGCCACGGCAGAAGCATCTTTTAAAACAGTTACACTCTCTATATCATTAATATCAATTAAAGTGAGGTCTCTGTCCGGAATACCATCCACGACAACCAAAGCGTCGTTATTCCCCGTTGTACTCACACCTCGTACGTATATTGTTGAAGCATCGTTACCTGGCTCTGCATTATTATTTCGTACGATTAATCCTGAAGCTTTACCGGAAAGGGTATTCGAAACGTCGGCAACAGCATTTTTCTGGATATCATCAGCTTTTACAACAGAAACCGAACTTGTCATAGTCCCTTTCTTTTGTGTAGTGTAACCAATTACAACAATTTCATCAATACCAATGGTTTCCTCCTCCATTACTACATTGATTATATCTTTCCCTGCAACCTCAATTTCCCTGGTTTTTAACCCTATAAAAGAAAATTGCAGAACTGCATCTTCGGGCACATTTGATATGGAAAATTCTCCATTCCCGTTTGTAATTGTTCCAGATGTAGTTCCTTTTACGGTAACTGTAACACCAGGTAGTGGCTGTCCATTTTCATCAGCTACGCTTCCGGAAACCGATTTTTGTTGCTGACCAAACAAATCATTTGTGTCACCTTCGGATATTGTAAGTAAAATAAAACGGTCTTTTACCTTATATTCCACGTTTGTTCCGGCAAATAATTCGTCGAGAACTTCGTTAATTTTTTGGTTTTTCACGTTCACCGATGTTTCCCGGTTAACATCAACCAACTTTTCGCTGTACATAAAGACAAACTCACTTTGCTTCTCAATGTTTCGAAGAACTTCTTTTACAGTGCTGTTCTTCATATTAAGGTTTAGCACTTTGGTTTGTGAATACGATTTACTCGCAAACACGCTAATTACAGAAAGGAATAATAAGAAGACAGTTAGTCTCATAATTCTTAATGCTTTTTGTAATCCTGGAATTTTCCATTCCCGAAAAATACATTCATTTTTTTTCATAAATTTGTATTGTTAAAGTTTGAAATTACCCTGTACTGTTATTCTACAGGGATGGTTTTGAACTCTCTTCAGGGAAGTGTTGGCGCACTTCCCTGTTTTTTAATAACTTCTTATCATAGGCAAATTGTTTTAATTCGTTAGCTTCAAATTTTATTGTCGCCTTTCTATTTTTATTACTTGTTTTGAAAAAGTACCGTCATCCAGTTTTTTTCGCGGAAACCTCTTATACGTAATCGGAGTTATCTCAGTCATTAAATCGAGAATAAGAAACAGGGGATCATCGGCAAACGTCACAGTATAGGTTAAATCTTTTATGTCATCAGCAACATAAAATTCAACATTAAACATTCGGCTCAGTTTTTTTGTAATCTGGAGGATTGGGGTGTTATCGAATACCAATTTGCCTTCCTTCCATGCAATGTAATCTTCGATGTTTACTTGATTTGAGCTGATTTTACCCGTTTTTGAATTATATGCCAGATGCTGGCCCGGGGCCATTGTTCCAATCTGTCCGATTTTCTTATCTGGTAATATCTTTTCAATAATTACTTTCCCCTCTACAAGTGTTGTCGCGACAATATCATCGTCCGGATACGCGTTTACATTAAACTCAGTACCCAATGCCTTTACATTCAGTTTCCCCGTTTTTACAATAAATGGTTTATCAGGATTATGGGCTACATCAAAATATGCTTCGCCCGACAGGGTAATTTCCCTTGTATCTCCGGTAAAGTTCTGCGGGTATTTAATTTTACTGCCGTAATTGAGGTTTACTACAGTTCTATCTGATAATTGCACAACTGTCCGCGAGCCTATTGGAGCAATAACTTCAAGAGAGTCAACAGTAAGTGACAAATCAGTGAATTTATTCATTTGCAGGTTGTTGTTCGAGAGCAAATAGAATACTACTCCAAGTAAAGCAATGAACAGTATCGCTGCTGCACGGCTTAACCACTTTGCAATTTTTGAAAAATTAATCACTTTGGCCCCTGAATTCTTCCGATGTTTAAGGTTTATTTCATGGTGAATTTTATCGAGTAATGCACTGTACTTTTTCTCATTTTTCTTTTTCAAATCAGGTTCAAAAATTTTCCAGTAATCGTAGCTCCAGTATTTTCCAGCATCAGTTACAGCTTCATTTTCCAACCAGTTTGCGAGTTCTTCAAATTCTTTGTCAGTACAATTATTATTTAAATATTTTATAAGGACTTCTTTATTCATATTCTTATTCAAATTAAGTACCTCCCCCCCCATAAACAGGGGAGGTACTCTACCTAACTAATTAAACCTACTGATACTAAAAAATTAACAATTTTTTCTTTCAGATTTAATAGTATTACGCATAAGAGCGATGGGATAACTATGTAAAAATGTTGTTTTTTTTACGAAAGGAATAAACAGACGAATAATATATTGACAGCCAGACTATTATCGATATGAGATTTTAAAAACTTCATGATTCTCACCAGGTGATTGTTCACAGTATTTTCAGAAATATTTAATTTTCGGGCAATTTCTTCATGAGTTAAACCTTCTTCCCTGCTTAAACGGTAAATCTCTTCCTGGCGCGGGGTTAAATGTTTTAGTAAAGACTCTACCTTCTGCTTTAATTCTTTATATTGGATTTCATCTATTATCTGTTCAGCAGAACTAACTTGTTGCAATGATTTTAGGTACTCCCTCGATTTGGTTTCACTCATTCTTTTGCGCAATAAACTCATTGTGGTGTTGTAAGCAATGGTAAATAGGAATGACTCAAAGGAAGCATAAATATTAATTTTACCTCTTGATTCCCATATCTTAATAAAAACTTCCTGAACAATCTCTTCGGTATCTTCTTTCTGCTTTAGAAACAGGAATATAAATTCACGCAACTTATAGCAATACTTATTATAAATAGCATCGAACGCGGCCATGTCTCCTTTTCTCAGAAGCTTTACAAGTTCATTAATTGATTTTTTTTTATTCAAGAATAGTTAAATTTGAATGAAGCAAATGTATTAATTAAATACAAAATGCAAAATACAAAGATTTAAAAGAATGGCTTAAGTTTAATTTCAGGTTGTGATTACATTTGTAATGAATTTGGAGTTTATGAGATTTTCCAGGTAGAATTTCTAACGCTAAAACATAAAAACACAAAGTTCCATGAGTATTTCACACGCTAATTTTAACTACAGACATTGTTATTTGCATCAATTATCATTATAGTTTCACCAGTTGAATCCTTGCCAAATGCAAAAACGATTTTGGTTTTTAAATCTTCTTTTGATAATTTCGATGTATCAGGATCTCATTGCCACGCCTTTTGCAAATCTTCATATCGTTCTTGTGTGATATTTCCAAGAATATAATTTTGATAAACTAATTGAAGAATATTTGTCTCAATGTCACCGTATTTTATATCAATCCAAATTTCTGGTGTCCCTTTCACTTCCAAGGATGTTTTTTTCCATGGATTAGTATCATCTTTATTATTAGGGGGGAATTGCACTTAAAGAATAAATCCTTTTTTGATCCTTTCATTTTATCTTAATCCCTTCTTTATTTATTTTTTCAAATAATGGAGTAGATGAATGTTTTTTATTCCAATCTCGCTTTGAGTAAACTAACGGAGAAATAATTTTGCCGGTTTCCAATCCCAGTTCATAAAACTCATCCATAATATTTGTCTCTAAATCGAAAGATATATTTTTAATATTTAACAAAATCAACAAATCCCAATCTGAGAGTTCGCTGGCATCACCTCTGGCCCGGGACCTATAAAGACAAATCTCAGAATTAGGGTGTCTGGTTTTTGCCAATTAAATAATTTTTTCTAATATTTTATCTTGTTTACCCATACCACAAGAATAATGAATTTTATCGCTTTAATAAAGTATAACCCGTTCTTTCATAGCTTATTGATAAAATATTTATTCGACACCCCCCCTAAAATACAGTAATAATTTCTGATACCAGCTATTCAAGAATTACTCTTCGAATATTATGCGTAAAATCCACGCAAATCCGGGTTTTTTATTAATTTGGGCAATAAATCTTAAATTTATGCGGTTTGATAGATGCGAATTTATATTTTGCACTCATTACCAATTTTTATTAAAAAATTAAATCTAAAAGAATGAAACCCTCATCCTTAAGGAATTTAATTTAAATAGTACAAAGACAACCGAGCGAAGCGAGCTCATGAACTCATTTAAAAGTGAGTTCGTGAACTCATTTAAAAGCGAGCTCATGAACTCATTTAAAAGTGAGTTCGTGAACTCATTTAAAAGCGAG
>CAZBJH010000047.1:0-4872 GCA_964492185.1 uncultured Bacteroidales bacterium
GGGGTCCTGGAGGAACCCTGTCCGAGCGACGACGAAGTAGGAGTGAGTTTGGGTTCCGCGGGGAGAAAATCTTCCGTAGCAAATCAAGCGATTTTTATGGAACGGTGACCTTTTTGCCTACTTTTTATGTGGAAGATAAAAAGTAGGTCGAGCTGCCACGCGGGCAGTTCGAAACACCGGCTCGCGGAAAGAAATTAAAATAATATTATTCTATACAATAGACTTTTAATTTACGAAACCTTAAGGTTATAAAATCAGTTTAAAGTGATAAGCAGATATTTTGTGTTGGTGACAGCATTATTTACTGCAAAAAAAATCAGAAATATACCGGTTACATGTCCTGATTAATTGTGTTTGGCATGTAATTTGATTTTTTCATATATAAAACCTCAAAAACGATTATTATGAAGAATTTTATATTATTTGTATTATCAGGTACAATAATACTTGCAGGTTGTGACAGCCGTCCCCAGGCAAATTTCACAGTTTCGAGCCAGGTAGTTGATGTGTATGAAGATGTCCAATTTACCAATACTTCACATCGTGCCGATTATTATGAATGGGATTTTGGTGACGGTCATGTATCCAATGAAGTAAACCCGATCCATTTTTACAGGTCGCATGGTGTTTATACTGTTTCTCTCACGGCCTTTCGTGACGGTCACCCGGCAGATGAAGCTTATATGGATATTGAAGTATTGTTTCCTACAACACTTGAGATTACCGTACTTGAATACTGGGACGAATATCCTGTGCCCGAAGCCAGTGTGAGATTATATCCCACTCTTACTGACTGGGACAATGAAACTAACCTGGTAATTGAAGCCAATACGGATGCAAATGGGGTTGTGGTATTTCAGGGATTGAATCCTTTACCATATTATATTGATGTGTACCATGCCTCACATAATAATTATGCATTACGTGATGAAGATATTAAATTTATCAAAACAGATCCGCTTATCCCGAATGAGCTAAACTCTTTTACCGCTTATGTTGATTATTATTTGGAACCAGCAGGAATAAACAGGGAAGAAAGCAAAAAAGAAAGTAAAAGCATAATAAATAGTCAGCAACGTACGTTAAAAGAAAAGCAGGCAGAACAAAATAAGTAATGGGGTTTAATTTTACTATGCCATGCCAAAGGTCGTTGAGGGTTAACATTCAACGACCTTTTTACATTTTTTACTGGTATAATGAAATGACAGATCTATGAGATATTTCAATGATTTAAATTAATAAATGATTAACTGATTTCGGTTTATCACTCATTAGGTTGCAGAAACATTCATAAAAGAATGAAATATCGGTATAGAAACCCATAGCCCTTACATAATCCGACAGTTCATATTACGATAATTTCACTTTTTTTATCTGATATTAGCATAAATTTATAAATTTGCACTCCGTTTGATATTTTTATTTTAAAAGAATTTATCAGCGATTATCGCGCATGTGGTGAAATTGGTAGACACGCTGTCTTCAGGCGGCAGTGCCTTCGGGCATGGAGGTTCGAGTCCTCTCATGCGCACGTTTTTTATTATGGATTTGCATTTTGCTTATTTTTTTAATGCCCAGGTGGCGGAAATGGTAGACGCGCATGGTTGAGGGCCATGTGTCCGTTTAGGACGTGCAGGTTCAATTCCTGTCCTGGGCACAACCGGTTAAATGCCGGTTTTTTTGTTTATAGCCGTACTTTAACCCGGTATTTTATGGCTGCCAAAATATTTTTTCCTGACCCTGAAACTGCTGACAGTGATGGTTTGCTGGCTGCCGGCGGTAATCTCGAAGTAGATACCTTACTTACAGCATATTCAATGGGGATTTTTCCCTGGTATAACGAAAATTCACCCATTCTTTGGTGGTCACCCGACCCCCGTCTTGTGCTTTTTCCTGATTGTTTAAAAGTTTCGAAAAGCCTTCGGCAAAAAATCAATCAAAACAGATTTCAGGTTAAATTTGACACTAATTTTGAGGAAGTTATCGGGCTTTGTTCGGATGTTAACCTCAGGCGTCACAAGGGTACATGGCTTACCGGTGAAATGATCAATGCCTATATTTGTCTTCACAAAACCGGGTATGCCCACTCGGTTGAAAGCTATTTTGAAGGCCGCCTTGCCGGGGGATTATATGGAGTATCCATCGGGAAGGTTTTTTTTGGTGAGTCTATGTTTTATTTAAAAACGGATGCATCAAAAGTAGCTTTGTATTTTTTGGTGGAACTGCTGAAGAAGATGGATTTTGATTTTATTGATGCACAGCAATCCACATCGCACATGCGTCGCCTTGGAGCTGAAGAGATTAAACGTTCGGAGTTTTTGAAAATGCTGAAAAAAGGAATTCTTTATCCCACGAGGGTAGGAAGCTGGGATATATTATGAATTCAGTGATTAAGATTTTTTCGGGTACCCCTCTTTTCTAATATCCAATAATCCATAGTGTCCTTTCTTCGTCGGCACACTTCTCCGTAAGTGAAATTATCTCTTCATTAACCTTAATGATCTTTTTCAGATAATCTCTCCAGTTATCCTTCCAGTCAGGGTCTGCTTTCTGCAAACTGTTTATAAATTCACTGCCAAGAAACTGTTCATTGATGAAACTTAAAAAATCAGTGAGGTTAACTGCTGATTTCAATCTGTCACGAGATTTAATGAGTTCATTTCGCAAGGGTATGATCTTTCGTGCATTATACTTTGTCGGCTCAAAGTAATCAAATAATTTATTTGCAGATTCAAAACAATTTGAGAAAAGATTAAAAACTTCACTGTCAATGTATTTTGATTCCTTATCGCAGCGAATATAATTATCGTTATCCCCGGTAATATTCAATTCTACAAAATTTAATCCGTTGGCATCATATAAATCAATGTTCATTGTCATTAATGTTTTAATCTGTTAAACGCAGAAAAAGATCATGAGATTCAAAATTACCTGTTTTCCCGGTTTTCTTATAATAATTTTCGGGAATTTAATAACATGTTGCATTTACCCTGCTTGAATAATGTTGGTTGGATGATGGCCGGAATGTCCCATTTGCCGCGTTACGCTTACCCGAAAATTTCTCGTTTAAGACTAGTAAACCCCGCATCATGCGCACGCGTTATAAACACGCGCGAGCATACTCTTGCATTTTCGGATTGCCCAAGCCTTGCTTGATTTGCCGGCACGGATTTGTAGTCCATGCCTGTATTATTTTGCCACGGCCAATTAAACATTTTGCCAACTTATTTAATCACCGCGCCTGTTGGAAAGTCATTCCCATTTCAGGTATTTGATTTAAAGCCTTATTATTATCTTTGAATAGGAATATCTTGATTAGACGTTATAATAATGCTGGTTATGTTAGTTTTTATAATAATACGTTAATAATAATTTATCATGATAGATACGAATGAATTCAGGCAATACGGTCACCGATTTGTGGAATGGATAGCGGAATATTACGAAAATATTGAAAAGTTTCCGGTAAAATCACAGGTAAAGCCCCGGGAGATTTATGAACAGCTTCCTGCTTCACCTCCAGATAAGAGAGAATCGATAGATACTATATTTGAGGATTTTGTTAATATTGTTTTACCGGGAATGACCCACTGGCAGAGTCCTGATTTTTTTGCTTACTTTCCTGCAAATACCAGTTTCCCTTCCATTCTTGCTGAAATGCTTACTGCTGCACTTGGTGCTCAATGCATGAAATGGGAAACATCCCCTGCTGCCGCCGAACTTGAAGAAGTCGTGATGAAATGGCTGATCCGTTTAACCGGTCTGCCTGAAAGCTTTTCCGGGGTTATACAGGATTCCGCTTCCACATCTACCTTATGTGCTTTATTATCTGCACGCGAGAGGGCCTCACATTATCAGGTGAATAATAAGGGCTTTTATCATGAGAAATTCAGGATATATTGTTCAACGGAAGCTCATTCATCAGTTGAAAAAGCAGTTAAAATTGCAGGTATAGGGAAAAAAAATCTGGTAAAGATCGGTGTAGATGAAAATTTCAGCATACTGCCTGATCAACTTGAGCGGTCGATTTCAGAAGACAAAAAAAACGGGTTTCAACCTTTATGTGTAGTCGCGGCTATTGGCACTACAAGTTCAACTGCAGTTGATCCGCTTTTACCGGTTGGCCTGATTTGTAAAAAACACAAGCTGTGGTTACATGTTGATGCTGCATTTGCCGGATCAGCCCTGATACTGCCGGAGTATCGAAAGATGATAGAGGGAATTGAGAATGTCGACAGTTTTGTTTTTAATCCGCATAAATGGTTGTTTACGAATTTTGATTGTTCTGCATATTTTGTAAAAGACAAGGATGCTTTGGTACGGACTTTTCATATTATGCCTGAATACCTGATAACGACAACCCAGGGTGAAAAAAATGATTATTGCGACTGGGGCATTCCTCTTGGAAGGAGATTTCGCGCCCTTAAATTATGGTTCGTACTCAGGAATTTCGGTAGGTCAGGTTTGCAGGAAATACTTGCAAGACACATTAGTTTAACTAAAAAGCTTAAAAGGATTATAGAAGGCAATAAGAATTATGAAATTCTTGCACCGGTATTGTTCAACCTGATCTGCTTCCGGTATCTTCCGGAAAATGAAGACAATGAAAAGAATATTAATGCTTTTAACGAACAATTATTAGAAGAGATCAATGCAAGTGGAAAATTGTATTTATCACATACCAGGTTACGTGATAAATTCACTTTACGCGTGATGATCGCCCAGACTTATGTGAAGGAAACTCATGTAATGAAAGCATGGGAGGTAATTAACAACATTGCCGTTGCGCTTGATGCGAAAAGGAAAGACTTTGTCAGTGAACATTGAACAGGGTGAACCGGAAGCTCAAAGCTCAAAGCTCAAAGCTCAAAG
>CAZBJH010000047.1:4972-12988 GCA_964492185.1 uncultured Bacteroidales bacterium
AAAGCCGGAAGCTTTAATAAAGCTATTCCCCTCCCTGGAGGGGTTAGGGGTGGGTCAATAAGTTGAATCGTTGAATTGTTGAATTGTTGAATCGTTGAATCGTTGAATTGTTGAATCCCCTCCCGGGAGGGGCAGGGGTGGGTCATAAAAGCCGAAAGCCGGAAGCCGGAAGCCCGAAGTTTAAAGTTTAAAGCCACAAGTCAGAGACTTGCGGCAGGGGGGAGAACAGTGAACAGTGAACAGTGAACAGTGAACAGTGAATATTATGATACGATCTGGGTTAACGAAGTTATTTAGTGATTTTTTTGGCGAGGGAGTAATAAGTATTGTTCCCATGCCTGAGTCGGGATCCAACAGGAACTATTACAGGATTACCGGGAAAAGTCATTCGGCAATTGGTATTTATAATTCCGACCTGAGGGAAAACGAAGCTTATTTTTATCTTACAGAACAGCTTAGGGATAATGATCTTAATGTCCCCCTGATCTATTCGATACATCACGATAGAAGCTTTTATCTTATGGAAGACCTGGGTGATGTTACAATGTATAGCTGGCTGAGAACAAATAATTTCACGGATGAGTTCAGCCCGGAAGCAATGAAGATGTATAAAAGGGTGATTGATGAGATGCCAAAATTTCAGATCCATGCGGCTCGAAATCTTGATTTTTCAAAGTGTTACCCCCGGGCTGAATTTGATGCGCAATCCGTAATGTGGGATCTCAATTATTTTAAGTACTATTTTTTAAAACTGGCTGGTGTTACTATTGATGAACAGTATTTACAGGATGATTTCGAAAGTTTAACAGATTTTTTACTTGAAGCGGACCGTAATTTTTTTATTTACCGTGATTTTCAGTCCAGGAATATAATGATACATGATGACCGTCTTTATTTTATTGATTTTCAGGGCGGAAGGAAAGGAGCCTTACAATATGATCCTGCTTCGCTGCTATTTGAAGCAAAAACACATCTTTCGGGGGATATCAGGAATGAACTCATCGAATATTATATTACCGTCATTTCCCATAAATTAAAAAAATTTAACTCATCTGATTTTTTACATTATTATCACGGTTATGTATTGATCCGTATTTTGCAGGCAATGGGAGCATACGGATACAGGGGCTATTTTGAACGTAAGAGTTATTTTTTGCAAAGCATACCTCCGGCTCTCGAAAATCTTTCCGGGATATTACAATCCGGCACACTGCAGGTGCATTTGCCTGAATTGTATAAAGCATTGTCCGGACTTATGCAGTCATCGAAAATAGATGAATTATATGTAAAAGATGAACAGTTGACCCTGGTTATCAGGAGTTTTTCCTACAAAAAAGGTATACCGCCTGATTATACTGAACATGGTGGCGGATTTATTTTTGACTGCAGGGGATTGCCTAACCCCGGCCGGCATGAACGCTATCAGCAACTGACGGGCAGGAATAAGGAGGTGGCAGATTTTTTGGGTCGGGAGAAACAGGTGGATAAATTTTTACAGTATGTCTTTGTTTTAATTAATGATACCCTGAAAACATACAGGCAACGCGGTTTTACGCGTTTGTCCGTGGCTTTTGGCTGTACGGGCGGACAACACCGTTCTGTTTATTGCGCGGAAAAATTAAAAGATATGATAGTAAAGCAACCGGGTATAAAGGTATTGTTATACCACAGGGAACTGAATGATACTATAAATTGATATGCATGAAAGCAATGATACTTGCAGCAGGAAAGGGAACCCGGCTGCAACCACTTACTAACACGCGACCAAAAGCTTTGATCGGTACCAGGGATACTCCAATGCTTGAACACCAGATCCGGTATTTAAATCATTTCGGTGTAAAAGAGATTATTATTAATGTACACCATTTTGCTGATCAGATCATTGATTTTGTGAGGAAGAAGAAATTCGGTTGCCGTATCGAATTTTCTGATGAACGGGGGAAATTATTGAATACTGGCGGGGGATTAAAAAGGGCATCATGGTTTTTTGATAATAATGAACCCTTTATACTTACCGGGGTAGATATTTATACTGATCTTGATCTCAATAGTCTTATCCTCTTTCATAAACGACATAAACCGCTTGTTACCCTGGCGGTTAAAAAAAGAAAATCTTCCCGTGACCTGTTACTTGATCCGGATATGCGTCTTTGTGGCTGGATTAATAATTTAACCGGTGAGGTCCGCATGGCATGTGATACGGAACAGCCTTTGTCCCCATGGGGATTCAGTGTAATACATATTATTGAACCGTCCATTTTCAGTCTTATAAGTGAAACAGGTGCTTTTTCAATTATGTCAGTATATTTGCGTATGGCTGAAAGGCACAATATTCTTGGCTATCCTCATAATGATGATGAATGGATCGAACTCGGCCGTCTTGAGAATCTAAATGATAAACAAATGATACGAAGAGTGAGCAATATCACCCGGCATTTTCAATAAAATACGTAATTTATACGTATAATCATGAAAAAACAGTTTTGTTTTAATAATAAATTTATCTCTGAGTAGTTGTATTATGATATAATAGATCATTGATTACATTTAATAAATCATTAATATTGACAAAATAGGCCAGTGAAGAAGATTTTACATATAGTTTTATTCCTTACAGTTGTGTTTACCTATGCCTTCTCACAAACACATTTTGAACATTTTTCTGTTTCGGACGGATTATCTAACAGTTCAGTCAAATCCATCATACAGGATAATAACGGATTCCTGTGGTTTGGCACTTTAAATGGATTGAACCGTTACGACGGTTTTAATATTGAGGTATTCAAGCAACAACCCGGAAATCTTAACAGCCTTGCCAATAGCCGGGTTGTGGACATTTATGAAGATGCCCATCATTATTTGTGGATACTTACATTTGATAATAATATTCATCGTTATGATCCACGTACCGATAGTTTTTTAAATATAAGAAAACTTATCACAAATTATGGAAATACCAGAATTTCAATTGCACTGACGGAAACAGGTAAGGGAACAATATGGATGAAGTTGACCAGTGGTGGATTGATACGTTTTGAAGGTTCTGCAGAACCGGATTATTACCGGATAACAATATTTGATACGACAAATATATTGCCTGGCAATCATGTTCATTTCATTCATGAGGATAAGATGAACCGGGTTTGGATAGGGACGGACAAGGGAATGGTGGCAATGGCAAATGATTCAATTCCTGTCGGGTCAACTGATCATATAGTTTTTTTTGGAAATGATGATCCCATGAACTTCTCTAATGCCTGTGAAACTGCAAATAAACTCTGGTTTGGCACTGCAAACAATGGAATGATAGTTTATTCATTTTCTGATTCTTCGTTTACCCGTCTGGTTTTTGACGAAAAAACAGATAGCCGGATCATCGGTATACGCGAAGGGATTTCAAATGATATTTTAATTGTCACTGCTAAAAACGGGGCATTTTATTATTCTGATGAGGGATCTGATCACATTCATTTGGATTCTGATGAAGGCTTTATTCTGGATCTTGACCGTTTGGACTTTATTAAAGTATATTGTGACAATTTTGGTAAATTCTGGATTATTAACCGACATCGTGGAATTACCTTGTTTGATCCGGAAACGCGGATGTTTACATACTTCGGCCTTAATTCGGAAAAACGTGAATCTCCCGGGGAGGACGATAAGCATATTTTTTTCGAAGACTCTAATAATGACTTATGGGTAGGCATATATGGTGGTGGATTGTTTAAATATAACAGAAAAAATAAATATTTCGATCATTTTTTTAATGATGAAAATGATAAGAACAGTTTATCGTCAAATTTTGTATTGTCAATTTTTGAAGACCATTCTAATAATCTTTGGATTGGCACTTTCCAGGGCGGATTGAACAAAATGGGGCTGTTTCGTTATGATTTTCAGTATCATCAACCGGTAAGAAATTCTGTTTTACATACTGAGAATGAAGTGAGAAGCATGATTGAGGACAGCTTTGGCCGCTTATGGATTGGAACGAAAGACGGGCATGTTTATTGTTTAAACAAGCAAAATGAAAAGATCTTCAGGATCCCGGAAGATATCCCCTCCTGGATATATGGCAAGGCCAATGTTTATGCATTACTTGAAGACAGGGGAGGAAGCTTGTGGGTAGGAACAAAAGGTAACGGCGTATTTAGAATAAACGGCTTATTAAAAAAAGAACGGTTTTCGAAAAATGATTATAGAATTGATCATATTGTTGCATCACAAAATGGCGATAAAATATCCGGCCTTAGCGATAATGATATATATTCACTGCTTCAGGATAACCATGGACAGATATGGATCGGTTCCTATAACGGGGGGCTAAACCTGATCCAATCACCGGATGAAAATCTTGATATTGTGCATTTTCTTAATAATGAAGATATTAAGTCATCACTGATTGATAACAGGGTAAGATTTCTTTTCCAGGATGATGAACACAGGTTATGGATTGCGACTTCTCATGGAATAAGTATGCTTGAGGAAAAATACTTTAAATCATTTGTAAAGACCTTTAAAAACTTTAATAGCCGGCAGTCAGACATAAATACCTTATCCAATAATGATGTGGTTTGCATCTATCAGGATAAATACCGTAATATATGGGCCGGCACGTATGGTGGCGGGTTGAATTTAATACACGAGACGGAGAATGGAAACTTTTGGTTTGAGCATTTTACAATGGAACACGGGTTTTCGAGTGATGTAATTTTGAGTATTCAGGAAGATGATGAAGGAAATCTATGGTTGGGAACTGATAATGGTTTATGTAAATTTTTATCTGACAGATCAAACTCTATAAATTTTGTAAAAGATGAGGGCCATGGTGAAGAAATTTTTTCCGAGGGCTGCGGTTTGAAAACATCTGCAGGAAAGCTGGTATTCGGACAAAAGAACGGCTTTGTTGAGTTTTATCCCGAAGAGATAACTATCAGAAGAAAACAGTATCCCGTGGTCATTACAAATTTCAAAATCTCCAACCGGGTAATTGAACCAGGCATGAAGAACTCACCGTTATCAAGATCGATTGAATATATTGATGAAATATCACTTAAGTATAATCAGAACTCATTTGAATTTGAATACTCCACATTGGATTATGTTCATCCCGAACGCTGTCAGTTCGCGTATATTCTGGAAGGATTTGGAGAGGATTGGAACTATGTGGGAAAAAAACGAATAGCTACTTATACAAATATTGATCCGGGAGAATACACATTCAGGTTAAAAGCCACTAATAATTATGGTTACTGGAATTCTGATGAAAAAGTATTGCATTTAATCATTACGCCGCCTTTTTGGAAAACGATCTGGTTCCGGGTTATTCTCGTTCTTATGATCATTATGCTTATCACAGGTTTATATTATTACAGGCTAAACAATTATTTGCGTAAACAGCGTGAATACCTTATAAGAACTGTAAAGGAACGTACACGTGAAGTAGAGCAAAAGAATGAGCAGCTTATGGAACAAACAAATGTTCTGAATGAGACCAACACGCAGTTAGAAGAAAGGCAACAGTATATCGAAGAACAGGCGGAAGAACTAACATGCCAGACCGAACATCTTGAAGATATGAACCAGAAGCTTGATGAGATGAATAAAACAAAAGACAGGTTTTTTTCCATAATTGCTCATGATCTGAAGAATCCGTTTAATTCCATACTTGGCTTTTCTGAACTTATGATACATAAATACGATAAGTTAGATGATGATAAAAGGAAATATTATCTTGATATTATTTTTAAGTCGGCAAGGAATATATACCAGTTACTGGAAAATCTTCTGGAATGGGCTAGATCACAGACAGATAATCATTCTTTCAATCCGGTTAATTTTAAATTGCGTGAAGTAATAGATGATATTATTGAACTATCAGATAACCAGATCCAGGAAAAGGGTATTGATGTAAAGGTTGATATTCCTGAAGATTTGAAGGTTTTTGCTGACAGGAATATGATAAATACTGTTATCCGGAACCTGTTCACAAACGGATTAAAATTCACCAATAAAGGAAATATTAGTATATATTCAACTTTATATAATAGATCTGTTAAAGTTTCGATCAGTGATACCGGCACAGGAATCGCCGAAGACAGGCTTAAAGGGCTGTTTGATATTGATAAGAAACAATCGACAACAGGTACGAAAGGAGAAGCCGGAACAGGCCTGGGTCTGCTTATTTGTAAAGAGTTGATTGAAAAACACGGGGGAGTTATTGAGGTTAACAGTAAGGTAGGAGAGGGCAGTACTTTTTCGTTCAGTTTATCCTCGGATAAAAAGTGATCTTCTTATTTTTTTCAACAATCCACGATGGTCTTCCTTCAAATGATATATATTAGGCAATAGATGACGGACTGGGTAATATATGGATATCAACAGCATCCGGATTATCAAAATTCATTAGCGGGGTAAATGAACCGGCCGTTCCTGGTTTCAAAAATTTCGATACGGAGGACGGTTTGCAAAGCAGTCAGTTTCGTTATAACGCCTATTATAGGGTCTGCTGAAAAACACGAAATATATTTATCCTGTATTATTCATGCGTCAGGTTCGGGGCATATGCAAGGCGTCGGAAGTTGAGGCTATAGTAACCTACCGTGAAGCTTTCGCAACGAAGCATATGCCCTGAAACTGGCGCACTTTGTAAAAATAAATGAAAATTATATTTCGTGACCCTGTTTGTTATCCTGTTAACTTTCAACCCATAAAATAATTTTCATTGATTTTCATGAACCTTTAGCCCGGCGAAGTCAATAATGCAGGTTATAATGATAGATGATGCAATACAGACTTTTTCAGCAGTCCCTACATTAACGATTAAACTGAAGTTGCCAGCCGGGAATAAAATTAATTCCAAAGGACCTGTTTTTATCATATGACTTTTTATTATTAATTTAGCCTTTCGAAATCCTGTATACTTAGTGTTTGTCCATAAAGTCCCATTTGCCGCGTTACGCTTGTCCGAAAATTGCTCGTTTACGACTTGTAAACTCCGCGTTTTCGGACTGCACGAGCCTTGCAAATGAAACTTTATGAACAGACACATGGCATATTAAACATTTTGTCAACTTTATAGACGGATACTACTTAGAGTCTGTCCGTAATGACATCCGCCGGATAATTAACTGATTGTGTATCCTTTTGTCTTTTATTATAAATGGCTGATAATTAAGAAGATTGTGTAACGGTTATATCTGTCCTTAAATTGTAAATAATTCATTGTCAGTTTGTTAAAAAGTTATACGAAAAAGTAAATTATAAAATGTAAAAAGATGAATGCTATCGCTGAGGAATTAAATGCCCGGTTTCAAAAGACCGGACCAGAAAAGGTACTTGAATATTTTCTGAACGAATACCAAGAAAATGCCGTTTTAGGATCAAGTCTTGGCGCTGAGGACCAGGTGCTGACAGATATGATCGTGAAGATTGATAAAAATGCCCGGATCTTTACACTGGATACGGGAAGGATGTTTCCGGAAACCTACAAAGTTTTGGAAGAAACAAATAGAAAATACGGGATCAATATCGAGGTATATTTTCCGAATTCTGAGCGGGTAGAGGAGATGGTCCGGGAAAGGGGCATTAATCTTTTTTACCAGAGCGTTGAGAACAGGAAATTATGCTGTCATATTCGTAAAGTTGAACCTTCTCAACGTGCCCTGAGGGGAGCTGAAATTTGGTTCACGGGTATCCGCAAGGACCAGACCATATCACGCTTTTATAATAAAATGGTGGAATATGACAAGGACTATGGATTAATGAAAGTCAATCCACTGTTAAACTGGACAGAGAAACAGGTATGGGAATATATCCGTAAGAATGATCTGCCATACAATGAGTTGCATGACAAAGGTTTCCCGAGTATAGGCTGTCAGCCCTGTACCCGTTCGGTTCAGCCGGGTGAAGATGCCCGTGCCGGACGATGGTGGTGGGAACAGGCAGAACACAAGGAGTGTGGTTTGCATGTGGAGGAGAAGAAGAAGTGAACAGTGAACAGTGAACAGTGAACAG
>CAZBJH010000047.1:13088-22517 GCA_964492185.1 uncultured Bacteroidales bacterium
GAAGGAAGAAGAGCTCGAAGCTCGAAGCTCGAAGCTGTGAAAGAGCTATTTCCCTCCTGGGAGGGGTAGGGGGTGGGTCGTTAAAGGTAATCGGTAATCAGTAAAGTTGGTGCTGAAATAGAACTTACATTTATCAGACAGAGATTTTCCCAATTCACCTACGTTCATACCGCCTGCTAAATATCAGGGCTGTAAAACGGTATATGAAATGCCCGAATTTGGTATAGGGAGCATAGATGATCAGAAACCATACCAAAACGAGATGAACGAAATAAAGATGATAGGCGGATGACCAGTTCCCGAACCGGGCAAACTCCATCAGCACTCCTGAAATAGTAAGTAAAAATAAAACAACGGGAAGCATCCAGTCGTGATAATTGCTTTTTCCTTTTTTATCCGTTATGCGTTTAATAATCATCATGCTGGTACCTACGATCAGCATTAAAGCTGCTACATTACCCATAATCTTTACCGGGTGGAATAATGATAAGGGGTAATTATTTGTTATGCTGGCTATTATGGCAAATGCAGTAGTCAGCAGCAGGAGGATAAAACCATAAAAAACAAGAAAATGATTGATCCCTCTTGATTTTTGAGCACTGCATTGCCGAAATTTCCGGTGGGTGGCAATTTCTTTAAATGTATCTGTTAAAAGGGATATCCATCCTTTATTGCTTTTTTTATGGTTTGGTGGAAGGAATGATTTCATATCATTCCAGAATTGTTTAAGGCCATATAATGTGCAAATAATGACGGTAAAAGTCAAACCCATAAATAATCCGTCGAGCCAGGCGTGCGGGAAAAATTTGGAATAGATAACCGGACCTGGTGGTATATGTAATGTTCCGGCTAAGGCAAGAACCGCCAGTATAATAATAACCGGAACAGCCAGCGCGACAGGTAACCATGAAGGTTTGCCCAATAATACACCCAGAATTTTTGGGCGCGCGTAATATTTGTAATTTAACTGCCTGAGTGCAGCAAGGATATCAGCCGGCCGAACCCCACGCGGACAATAAGTTGAACAATCACCGCATTGATAACATATCCACAGATCAGGATTGCCAATCAGCTTGTTTTTAATGCCCCATGCTGCCCATATCATTTCTTTGCGTGGGAACGGGTTGTCATCAGGCGTTAATGAACAAACAGCCGAGCATTCGCCACATTGCATACAGTTTTTTGCTGCCCCGTTACTCAGTTTTTTTATTTCATCAATGAAATCAGTATCCGGCTGAATATACATGATCTGTATTAATCAATTATTACATATTTTTAAATGGATTCGGTCCGATGTTTTTTATAGTGTCCACATACCCGTTGATAATCTCCGGTATTTTATCAAAATCAGTAATTTCAACATATTCGGTATGTACGCGTTCCGGCTCCAGCATCATGGTTTTCAGTGTTTCCCGGTAGTTTTCCGACCGTGTTCCGGTCAGCTCGCTGCCTTGCATATAATGACACTGGTAATCGTCCCCGGGTTTGCATCCGAGCATAAGTATGCCGTCAAATCCATGTGACAGGGCATCGCTTATCCAGACACTATTAACTGATCCGATACAGCGGACGGGGATAACACGTATATAAGGACTAATGAATTTTCGCTGAAATCCGGCCATATCGAGTGCCGGATAAGCATCGTTTTCACAAACAAACGCCAGTATCCTCGGTTTACCCGTAAACTCATCCGGTATATGAACAGCCCTGATCATTTGAGATATCCCTGTTATGGAATAATCAGGAAAACTGATCACGCGCTCGGGACATGAACCGAGACATATGCCGCAACGCCTGCATCGGGAAGGGTTGGGAAGGGGGGTGCCTTTTTCATCTTCATCGTATGCCCCGAAGGGGCATTCTTCTGTACAGCGTTTGCAATCGGTACACCGGTCAAAATACAGTTCGGGATAATTCCGGTCACCCGAGCGTGGATGAACAGCTTCACCCCTTTTGGTGGCTTCAATACACTGTATTGCTTTTAGCATTGCTCCCATAGCATCTTCCTTTGCAGAGGGAATATCCATCGGGGCCCTTACAGCACCTGCTGAATATATTCCCGTGCGTCTGGTCTCATAGGGGAAACAGATAAAATGCGAATCGGGAAAATCGTATTTTAATTCCGGCAGTCCTTTACCCAGCCTGTAATCCAGGTTCAGCGAGTCTGTGCCGGCAGGCACCATACCGGTTGCCAGCACCACCATATCAACCGGGATACTGATGTCTTCATTAAATAACGAATGGGCAACTTCGACCAGTAAATGTCCGTCTTCCCCTGATATTTTTTTTATTTCTCCCTTCGTGAAAAATGTATGGTCATCTTTCTGCACTTCATTATAAAAAAGTTCATAATGCCCTGGCATCCGTAAGTCTTTATAGATGATAAAAACAGATGTTTTTTTCAGCTGTTCCCTGATATAGGTTGCCTGTTTTAGGGTTGTCCCGCAGCAAAAGTTCGAGCAGTAGGGGAGGTGGTGTTCATCTCTTGAGCCAGCACACTGTATAAACAGGATGGATGAGGGAGGTTTTCCTGTGGATGGGCAGATGATCTTTTGTGATGCGGCCATCTGTTCAAATTCCACGTTGGTTAACACATCGGGGAAAAGTCCGTATCCAAAAGCAGATAGCCTTTCCGGCGGATAGGGTTTCCATCCCTGTGCTGCAATGATGCTGCCTGCCCGGATTTTCCGGACGCCGTGAGGCGACTCCACGGTAGCGTTAAATGCCCCGGGCTGTCCCGATATGCTTTTCAGATTGGCAGAAACAATGATTGTAATACCGGGTGTGTTGTGCAGTTCTTCAATAAGGGATCCTATTTCCGGTTCGGAGGCTTTATTATATGGCGGTTTTGATGGCAACTGCCTGTATAGTTCGCGTGCCCATCCACCAGGAACAGGTTTTTTTTCGATCAGGGTGACGGGATAACCTGCTTTTGCCCCTTCAATAGCAGCTGTTATACCTGTGATACCTCCTCCAACAACAAGTATTTCACTGCTCAGGTTTTCCGGAATATAAGGATTTGGTGAAGAAGTATACCTTGTTTTGACAATCCCCATTTTTATATAATCTAGGGCCAGCATTTGAGCATCTTCTTCCCCGGGATCGTTGCACCATGATACCTGTTCCCTGATATTGACCCTTTCGGTGTTCACCTCTTTGCTGAATTCAAACCGTTCACGATACACCCTGGGAGAACAGGCTGCAATGATCACATCAGTAAGTGATTCCTTTTCAATATCGTTCATTATCATATCGATGGCTTCTGATGAGCATAATGAACGATGTGTTTTACAGATGGCCGGCTGATATTCGTTAATTATCCCATCAGCCAGGGAGCCGGTATTTAAATTTTTACCGATCTCACATCCTTTGCAAATATATATGCCTGTTTTTTTGATCAAATCAATTGGTTTAGGTGTTCGGTACTGATGCCTTCATAGCCTGGATGGCTTTTAATGCAATACCTGTGGCATCTTTCAATGAAGCAGATACATCCATTGGTTTCCTTGCGCAGGCAACTGCATATATTCCGTCTTCCTGCCATTCGTTAATGATAAATGGATTTTCCCTGTTCAGGCCTTTAACCAGTCCTGCAACAGAGTCATCTGGCTGCATTCCTGTGGCCAGTACAACCAGTTCAGCTTGTGAACTGGTTTTTATGCCGGTAAGTATATCCTCAGCTATCAGTTCTAATTTTTGTCCTTTATCCTTAATATCAATCTTACCTACTTTTCCTTTTATAAAACGGATATTTTTTATTTTTTCTGCCTTTTTCAAAAAATCTTCATTCCTGCCGGTTACCCGAATGTCAATATAAAAGATCTGTATGATGCATTCGGAATAATGTTCAGCTATGGTCATGGCATGTTTCAGTGATGCAGAGCAGCAAACGGCAGAGCACCAGGGCAGGTGGTTCTCATCCCGCGATCCGGCACATTGGACAAAGGCCACTGATTTTGGAACCTTCCCGTCAGAAAATTTTTGCAATTTACCTTTTGTCGGGCCGTTGGGAGCAAGCAGCCGTTCCATCTCCACGTTTGTGATGATATCGGGATGATTGGCATAATTCAGGTTTTCCAGGCGGGAAGCATCATAGGGCATCCATCCCGTGGCAAAAACAATAGATGCAACACGCAGAGTATGTTCTTTATCCCTGCACGAAAGATCAATAGCATCATAAGCACATACTTCCTTGCATTTGCTGCATTCCCGGCCCAGGCATACATCCGTGTCAATAGTATATTTCCAGGGAAAGGCCATCTCGTGAGGTATATAGGCGGCCCTGGTTTTATCCAGACCGTAATTGAATTCATTGTCTCTTTCCACCGGACAAACGTTAGCACAGTCTCCGCATGCAGTGCAATTGGAATTGATATATTGGGCAGATGTCCTGATCTGTACCATGAAATTGCCTTTGCTGCCCGATAATTTTTCAACAGTGGATGAGGTCATAATTTTAATATTGGCATTTCTTTTTATCCTGCTGAAATTGATCTCCAGTCCGCATGCCGGTGGACATAGCTTGGGAAAATAATTATTCATTTTAATTACCCGTCCACCAAGGTAGGGCAGTTTTTCGATAAGAACCACCTTTTTGCCCGTCTCGGCAATTTCAATAGCGGTGGTAATACCACTCATACCTCCGCCGATAATCAGTATGGGTTTGTCTTCCCTGTCCATCCTGCTGATCAGGTTAATTCAACGATTTCTTTTTTCATAAGTTCCCATTCACCTGTTTCCGGATTATACTTGCAGTTGGCAAAGCATTTCCATTCTTCCTTCATCTCAGGGTAGTCGGTACGGAAATAATACCCCGGCCATCGTGTTTCTTCCCTGAACAAAAGGGTACGTATATGTGATTCTGCCTGCCATAACCGGTGGATATTTTCCCAGCACCGCATCAGCTCGTGCAGGTCCCCGGCAGCCAGCTTTTCAGCATCTTCCTTCATGTACTGTATAAGTTCCATTCCTTTTTCCAGCAATGGCTTTGAAGTCCTGAAACCAGATGAAGCCCCTCCGGCATATTCATCCATTATTTTTTGCAGCCTGAACATGAACATTTTTGGTTTGATATAATGTGGATTCACATCCGGGTCATTCGTATAATCCTTAAAATCGTTAAATAGCCGTATAGGTTTTAAAATCTTTTCTTTTAACTGCTGAACCAATTCATTACCTGCCTCAGCCGGGGCATTGTGATCCACGCAAAAAGCAATCGCTGCTTTTCCTGCTATTCGTCCCTCAGTGAATGAACCGGATGAAAATTTGTGACTGGAAGCACCTGATGCATCGCCGGCAGCAAAGAGTCCGTTTATGGTGGTCATGTTATCATATCCCCAGTGATAATCGGGTGAAGGAGCAAGATCTTCGGGTCCGCTGACCCAGGCTCCCGATGCACCCGAATGGGAACTGATAAAATAAGGTTCACAGGCTGCCAGTTCCGATGGTTGCTCCTCGGGTGATACGTTAGTGGAAGCCCATAAGAAAGCCTGGCTGATGGTCATATCCAGAAAATCTTCCCAGGCTTCGGATTCCAGCTCTTTCATTTTGCGTTTGTACTGTTCTTTATCAGGGAATGCAGCAGCAAGCTCCTTAATTGCCTCGGCAGTTTGCATGTAGATAGGTCCGTTGCCTTCTTCAATTTCTTTAAACATAAGGTAATTGCGAAGGTTAGCAGGGATGGGTTTTGTTGTACCATACGGTGCCCATTTTTTTAGTTCATCAGCACGGGTCACCATATATTCTTCCCCGAGCGCATTGGTAGCTTTTGATTTGAACAACAGGAACCAGGCTCCCACGGGGCCATATGCATCTTTAAACCTTACAGGGACAAACCGTACTTCCTGGCAGGTCATCTCTGCACCGGCTTTCAGTGTAAAGTAAGTACTTGCTCCCGAGTTAAAGGGCGGGTACCATGACCTTCCCAGTCCTTCACCGACCGACCGCGGACGGAAAATATGGACAGCACCACCCATAGTGTCGATCACAGCTTTGGCAGTGAAAATATAGAATTTCTGTTCCCGCACACTGAATCCGGCAGCACCTGTGCATCTCCCGTTGTTAATAATAGGTTCGGTAATAAAAATACGTTCAAAATACTCCCCGTTCTCACCCAGTTCATTCAGTGCGCGTTTAGCTGCTTCGGCAACAATATTTTTGTATGATTCGCCGTGGATCATGATCTGCCAGCGGCCCTCGTTTATGTAGTTACCCTTTTCATCTTTCCATATAGGCAAACCCCATTTTTCAAACAGGTGGACACTCGAATCCACATGCCGGGCAATATTGGCCACCAGGTCGTCACGGGCAATACCCATCAGGTCGTTTTTTACGTATTGCACATAATCCTCCACCGTGTTTTTCCCGTCTTTCAGGCCCAGGTACATATTGATGGCTGACAGTCCCATAGCCACAGCACCGCTGCGCTCCATGGCTGCTTTATCTACAAGGGTTACTTTCATGTTATGTTTCTTTGCCCAGTAAGCCGCTTCATAAGCAGCACCGCAGGCAGCCATTCCTCCTCCCAGGATCAGAAGGTCGGTTTTTATATGAACAGTATCAAAATGATCGGTCTGCATAGACGGAAGTTATTTTGTATATAAATCAGTACCCAGTGATCCGGGTTCGGTTCTCAGAAAGGGACTTTTCAGATCATCATCATGAGTTGCAAATCCGGCATCAGGTGATAATGTGCCTTCGGGAATAGTCCGTATCGGGAATTTAAACCTTTTAATATTGTTGTTTCTGAAGCGCACTGACCAAAGGATGGAATCGGTACTTCGTAAAGGCTGAACAGCAGCGCCCAGTGGCATGTAATCGGCATAACCGCGGATCTCGATGGCCTGGTTCGGACATATTTTTACACAACTGTAGCATTCCCAGCACATATCAACAGCCCGGTTAAAGGCTTTGTTTGTTTGTTTATCCAGTACCATGAGATCATTCGGACAAACATACTGGCATGCTGTTTTGTCGAGGCTCTTGCACCCGTCACACTTGTCAGATATCACAAAACTTGGCATATCCTCTTGTATTTGTAAGCAATTTTTATATTGACACAAACATAAAAAATATTTGTGTATCTCAATGCCCGGGTATGGAATGTATCAAATGACAGGAAAACTTGTATAGAGCATAATATATTGATTAAAAGATTGTTGCAAGGGTGATAAAATGTTTATATTATTATTGGGAGTGAATATAAAATATCTGATACGAAATGCATGTCTGCAGGAAGTATACTTTTGTTTTATGCAATTACCCCAGAACCCAGCAATTCTCCCCTGTCATACCAGGCAGCAAACTGTCCCTGAGTAATGCCACGCTGTAAATTTTCAAATACAATGTATAATCCTTTATCATGCATGAACAATCTCGCGTGTTGAAGTTTTTGCCTGTAACGAATGCGAACAAGGAGATCACGCGATTCACCGGCTGTCATGGCAATATCTTCCCTTATCCAGTGAATATCAGAAGCCGGAATGAACAGTCCCTTACGGGAAAGCCCCGGGTGATCCTGTCCCATTCCAGTGTACAGAATATTATTTTTTGTATCTGTAGCAATGACAAAAGACGGTAAAGGTTTTCCGCCGATGTTCAGGCCTTTGTTTTGTCCTATGGTAAAGAAATGTGCACCATTATGTTTTCCTGCAGGCTGCCCGAGTTCGGGTGAATACTGAACATCACTGCAAAGTTTATCAAGCCTTTTATCAAATACATCCGGTAATCCGTTTGGTATGTCACGAGCATACAAAGTTGATTCTGCAGGTATTTCAATAGTTGTTCCTTCACGGCGCTTTAATTTTTGCTGAAGGAAAGCCGGCAGGTCAACTTTACCAATAAAACAGATACCCTGTGAATCTTTTTTTTCTGCTGTTGGCAATCCCTGTTTAGCAGCAATCCGGCGGATCTCGCTTTTCATCATTCCTCCGATCGGAAACAGGGCGTTTTTAAGTTGTTCCTGCGAAAGCTGGCAGAGAAAGTAACTTTGTTCTTTCGACGGATCGGAGCCTGCCAGCAGCCGGTAAATTGTTTTGCCGTCTTTTTCTATGGTGTCTTTACGGCAATAATGACCGGTAGCTATTAAGTCAGCCCCGTATTCCCGGGCCGCCTTTGCAAACAGGTCGAATTTCACTTCGCGGTTGCACAGCACATCAGGGTTGGGTGTACGGCCTTTTTCGTATTCTGAAAACATATAATCCACCACCCGTTGGCGGTATTCATCACTAAAATCGATCGTGTGAAAAGGAATTTCCAGCTTTCTCGCCACCAGTTCGGCGATCAGCTTATCATCCTCCCAGGGACAATCGCCTTCCAGAGTGCCTTCCGTATCGTGCCAGTTGATCATGAACAGGCCGGTCACATCATAACCCTGCTTTTTTAGCATGTATGCTGCCACACTCGAATCCACACCACCTGATAAACCGACTACTGCACGTTTCATAACAGAAAAAATTAAACGGCAAAGTTATGATATTTCACGTAATATTTCCAACCAGGCTTAACAGGACCGGCACAAATAGATGCTTGTAAGAGATTGGATGACCTCCTGAACCGGATTGGTTCAATATCCATGCTTTAATTATCAGTATTAATCTCATGTATATATTGTGTTTTGCGAATTATTGGTATTTTTACGGCCGATAAAGGATGGATTTTGCCGGGGATAAGAACACCTACTCAATTGATGACCAGTAATCCCACACCCCACAAGATTGCAACTGAAAAGCTCAATAAGGTGCCTACCAGGACATATTCGGTTTTTCTGGTGTCTGTTTCCTTGTAGCGCAGGATCGATTTGGCGGCAAGGAGAAAACCTACGGCAGCATACTGATGGATCAGGATCAGTGTAAAGGTAAGGATACGTTCGAGGTTGCCGATAAGTTTTCCCGCGTTCGGTAGTTCATTAACAGACGGGAAGCGGTCTTCCTCTTCTTTTTGTATTCCTCTGATATGGCGGATATCCTGGGGCAGTTCAATATCATAAAGCTTAAAAATTTCCTTAATAATTATGTTCGTTGGTTTAAGCATGAGGATATATCCCACAATGATTAACAGGGAATGTACAGATAAAGGGATTTCAAACCAGGGAATAATGGGGAAAAAGCGGGCAAATATATACACGATCCCCCAAATTACAGTAAGATGCAGCAACTGGTCAATGAAAAATATGTATTTCGTGATCCATTGTATGCGTACCATGTATTTCTTGACTGCATCAAGCGAAATATGGATGACCGTGATAAGGAAGGCGAATGGGATAAACCGCCACTGAAAGGAAAGGAGGGCTGCAGTGAAAAACACAATGAATAAATGATAATACAGGTAAACGGAACGATGACCTTCTTTGTTTTTGTGATTTGCCCAATTATTTGTTTGAAATATAAAGTCGGCCAGTAAATGGGCCAGGAACTGCAGGATCATTAATTG
>CAZBJH010000048.1:0-22093 GCA_964492185.1 uncultured Bacteroidales bacterium
CTTGATCTCGAACATTCTGAACAAACACTAGGACTTTATAGACAAACTCTAAATAGTGTCTGTCAATAATGTCCGATATCCGCGTTGCTGCTCACATTTTAAATCCTCAAATACTTTAGTATTCTCCGGTTTAAAATGTTCACGCGCCTTGATCTCGAACATTCTGAACAAACACTAGGATTTTATAGACAAAATCTAATTATTGACAAGTTATAAATAAATGCAAACTTTCGAAAATTTTGCATAAGCTTTTTTAAGATACCAATCACCCAAGACAGGTACCCAGGTTGCGGGCAGCTTCTACCCACGGATGATCAACGGGAACGACTTTTTTCTTTCCGACAATATCTTTCAGTGGTACCGGTTCAATACCTTCACCCCGGGCAGCAACCATAATCCCGAATTTACCTTCACTGATCAGTTTGGTACAGGCTGTGCCCAGACGTGTTGCCAGCAGCCGGTCACCGGCAGAAGGTACACCCCCCCGCTGCAAATGTCCCAAAATGGTTACACGGGATTCAACCCTGGTAAGCTTTTCGAGGTCCTTAGCCAGCTGCATAGTGTTACCGATGGCATTTTCCTTAAAGGTTTTAAGGTCTGATTTCAGCTTTTTGCGCTCTTCATCTTCTTTTGTTTTATCAATCTTATTACTAAGGATTTCAATTTTTTTATGCGCTTCTTTGGATACAGCCCCTTCGGCAATGGCTACAATACTGAAATGTTTTCCTGCACGCTGTCTGTTCAGTATACTTTCGGCTATTATGTTGATATCATAAGGTATTTCAGGGATCAGGATAACATCGGCACCTCCGGAAACTCCGGCTCCCAGGGCCAGCCAGCCGGTATTATGGCCCATTATCTCAACTATAATGATGCGGTGGTGACTGTGGGCTGTACTGTGAAGGCGGTCAATCGCTTCAACAGCTACACTTAGAGCAGTATCAAATCCGAAAGTCACATCCGTACCTTCAACATCATTATCAATGGTTTTTGGCAATGTGATAATGTTCAGCCCTTTTTCCACGAGATGAAAGGCGTTTTTTTGTGTTCCTCCGCCACCAATGCATACAAGGGCATCCAGGTGATGTTTGTAATAGTTTTCTACAATAACCTGGGTCATGTCAACTTTTTTTCCGCCGATCATCATTTTGTGAGGTTTGTCACGGCTTGTGCCCAGGATGGTCCCTCCCTGTGTAAGTATGCCGGATAGGGTATTTCCCTCGAGACGGATGGTACGGTTTTCCATTAAACCACGGAATCCGTCACGGAAACCAATAACCTCCATGTCATATACACCTTGTGCGGTTTTTCCAATGCCCCGTATGGCAGCGTTAAGTCCGGGACTGTCACCGCCGGCAGTTAGAATGCCAATAAACTTGCTCATTTGATTTTTTAATTTTGCTTTTTCAACCATTTGTATCGGATATTTTTTTCAGGGCAAGCATAAGTGCTTGTGTGCCTTTTTTGCCATGACCTGAAGCTACTAATGAAATATACAATTGTTGCACCAAAGCCAGCCCGGGCAAAACAATATTCATTTTCCGTGCTTCTTCAAGTGCAATGCTCATATCTTTAATGAAGTGTTCAACATAAAATCCGGGATCATAATCCTGTTTCAATATACGGGGAGCGAGATTATCAAGTGTCCAGCAGGCTGCAGCTCCGCCGCTAATGGCTTTGAGCATGGTTTTCATATCAAGTCCTGACTGATAACCATAAAGCAGACTTTCGCATACACCGATCATGGTACCGGCTATGGCAATCTGATTACACATTTTGGTATTTTGACCGGAGCCTTCCACACCCTGGTAAGTGATTTTATCACCCATTAGTTTAAAAAGCGGCAATATAGTTTCAAATACTTCTTTATTACCACCTGTCATAATGGATAATGAAGCATTTATAGCGCCTGTGTCTCCTCCTGATACAGGGGCATCCAGGGTATGGATCCCTTTTGTCATGGCATAAGTATAGATTTCTTTTGCCAGACCGGGACTGCTGGTTGTCATATCCACCAGTATGCTCCCTGATCCTGCACTGTTAATAAGTCCTTCCTCACCGAAATAAAGTTCCCTGACATCTTCAGGATAGCCTACTATGGTAAAGATAATGTCACATTGTGCGGCAAGGATCGCCGGTTTTTCGGTCCATTCAGCACCCAATCTGATCACTTCACCTGCTTTTTCTTTTGTGCGGTTGTATACCATACCTGTATACCCGGCTTTCAGTATATGGCTGAACATAGAAGAGCCCATTACGCCGGTCCCTATCCAACCTATTTTTGTGAAATGATTATTTTTGCCCTTCATTTCTGGCAATATAAAGTTTTAAATTACAATAATTAAAAGAATACTTTCGTATTGGGAAGATATTTTTTTACAAGTTTTTGTTGAAAATCAGAAAATCTGTTGTTTACATAATGTAAAGCCATTATCAGAAAGAAACTGATGAACCGATATTAATTTCCGTTCACTTTGAAGATTCTATTAGCATATTCCTGAGATAATAGCTGGTTGTTCCCTTCCATGGTTTGAAACATATATCTGTATCACCGTCACCGTCAACATCTGCAGCTATTGCATCGTGGCATTCTTTATCTGTCAGTATTTCATGGCGTTTCCACTCTTCACCTTTACCGTCAAGGTTCTCCCAAATGAATAAGCGTTTGTGCAGGTCACCCGTTATGGGGCCACCTCCTGAAAATACATCAGGATCGCCGTCATTGTCAAAATCGGCGACACATAATGAATGCAGGTCCTGATCAGTTGAATAATCTATTTTATGAGTGAACCAGTTGATTCCACGGCCGTCCTTATTCTCATGCCAGGCTATTTTTCCCGACGGATTATTTGATTCTGCCTGAACAATATCAACGTAACCGTCGCCATCCATATCAATCATCCATACACGTGATGAATTGGCAAATTTACCTGTACTTTCCACGAAGCTGATAGTACGGTGTGGCAGCCAGTCAGACCCGTCACCTTTGGTATTCTCATACCATACGTTTGACCTTAGAATATCATTATCTCCGTCATTATCAATATCCGCTATAGAATGAGGGAAAATTCCTCCGGCTACACCGTCACCAATTTTTGTTTCTTTCCATTTTTTATGGGATTTACCCGGACGGATTTCATACCAGAACAGTCCTTCCTGCTCACTCATTGCTACCAGGTCGGGTTTGCCGTCGCCATTGAGGTCACCGGTAATATTGTCATAGGCAAAAACAGCCTTGTTTTCAAATCTTTCAAAGTTTTCTCCTGAACCCAGGTTACGATACCATGTTCCTCCTGATACCTGGTCGATCTCTCCGTCACCATCAACATCAAATGCCACACCGCCCCGGTCGGTTAAATTATCTTCCCCGATAAGATGTTTTACCCATTTATCCGGTGCCTGATATTCAAACCACCATACCGACCTGCCGCTGGAACCTACAATCCAGTCAAAGTCACCGTCATGATCTATATCCGTCAGCGATGACTGGCCAAGTAACTGACCATCAGCGTCACCTATTTTATGAAGTTCAAATTTGGGGATTTGTCCGAATAAAATCAAATTACTGTAAACAATAAAAATAACTATACTGAGAACCGGTATTTTCATAATTTCAACACAAAAAGTTTAGTAACTTAAAAGATGCATATAATTTATTCTTCATTATAATACAGGCTATATAGAGTCCGTCTATAAAGTAGTCAAAATGTTTAACCGTACATGTGTCTGTTCAGAAGGTTCCATTTGCAAGGCTTGCGCAGTCCGAAAATGCGTAGTTTACCAGTCGTAAATGAGCAATTTTCGGACAAGCGTAACGCAGCAATTGGGACTTTATGGACAGACACTATATAAACTTAATATACTTGTAGGCATAAAAATAGTTACATAATAAATATTAATATTTTGAAAAAAGGAGGAAGAGGGTGTTCCCGAAATAATTCAGGTTAAATATTTTGCTTATTTTTGGACTGGGGGAACAGTTTTACCACGTTATTAAAACATATCCTACCGATGAAAAGACTTTTATCTTATTTTGTTTCCACACGGATGATGGCTGCAATACTCGCTGTTTTTGCCATTAGTATAGCTATTGCTACCTTTATTGAGAATGATTACGGAACAGCCGCGGCACGCGCACTGGTTTACAATGCCACCTGGTTTGAGGTTCTTCTTTTTCTGGGGGTTGTAAATCTGATTGCAGTGATAATAAAACAAAGATTATATCGTCCCGGAAAAATACCCATGTTTATTTTTCATATTGCATTTGCTGTTATTATAATTGGCGCTGGAATTACCCGCTATTTTGGTTCTGAAGGGATGATGTATATTCGTGAAGGTGAAAGCTCAAATACTGTAATTCTGAATGATGATTATGTTAGTATTGAATTACAGAAAGGGGAATTGAAAAAAAGTTTTGATTTTAAGGTGCTCTTTTCAACTGCAGCAGTAAACAAGTTCAGGAAAACCATATCACTGGACGGAGAAAAAGTTTATTTGGAGCTGAAACAATTTATACCCGATGCTGTACTTGCCCTGGTACCCGATGAAAACGGCCAACCTGTGATAGAGATGGTTACCACCGGCATAAATGGAAGAGAGCAGGTTATTATGCAAGCGGATGAACAACATTGGCTGGGGAATCGATTATTCCATTTTAGCAGGGAAATTATTCATAAAGATGCGGTGACATTCTTATATAAGGAAGACTGCTTGTTTTTTTATTCCCCGGTTGAGGTCCGTGTATCAGATATGACGGATCAAAAAAAGTATGTATTGGAGGCGCGTACCCTGCATGAATTTCATCCCCGTAAGTTGTATAAATTCGGTGATATGCTAATAGTATTGCGGAGCTGGTTGCCTGGAGCCGGGTTGTACCCGCGGCCGGCGGAGGATATGGAGCAGGGGGGAGGGCAGGATGCCCTGATCATGGAGGTTATTTATAAAGATAAGCCTGAAGAAATGATTTTGTGGAGACATGATGGTAACCAGGAGAGTCACGGTTTTGCAGATTTCAACGGCATACTTGTTCAGGCTGATTACGGATCAAAGCCTGTTCAATTGCCTTTTGAGATTTACCTGAAAGATTTTATTATTGAACGTTATCCCGGTTCAAACAGTCCGTCCTCGTATGAAAGTAAGGTCACACTTATTGACCGTGAACGTAATATACGGGAAGATTATCGGGTTTATATGAACAAAATACTTAAATACCGTGGATACCGTTTTTATCAGTCATCTTATGATCAGGATGAAAAAGGAACGGTTTTTTCGGTGAATCAGGATACTGCCGGAACATTTGTAACTTATACCGGCTATTTTCTATTAAGCCTTGGGATGTTTTTGAGCCTGATAAACCGAAGAAGCCGTTTCCGTTTTTTAGTAAGGCAATCATCAGAAGTCAAACGGTCGAAACTGTCCTCCTTCGTTTTGGTGTTAATTTTATTCGTATTTACATCCTTCAGTTCATATGCACAAACAATACGGGTTCCTGAATCACAGGCAGTGAATCCCCGGCATGCAGCATCGTTTGGCAGTTTATTGGTTCAGGATAACGGGGGAAGGATTAAACCTGTCAATACGCTTTCATCTGAAGTTTTACGAAAGATTGCAAGGAAAAATACATACTCGGGCTTAAGCAGTGATCAGGTATTGCTGGGTATGATGGTTGATCCCGGGTTTTGGCAATCCCAGCCAATGATCAGGGTCGGGCATGACGATATCAATGATCTGTTGGGCACCGATGATAAGTATGTCCCTTTTAAAAATTTTTTTACCGCCGGAAGGTCGTTCGATTACATTCTGAAAAATCAGGTGGAGGATGCTTTCAGAAAGAAACCGGCATACCGTACAAAGTTTGATAGTGAGTTAATACGGGTGGATGAGCGTGTTAATATTGCATATTTAGTGTATACATGGAGGTTGTTGAGAATATTTCCGCATCCTGATGAGGAGAACTTGACATGGTATTCACCGGCAACCGTGACAGATGCTGTTCAAACAAAAGACAGCGTTTTTGTAAATAATATACTACCTGTTTATTTTCAGAGTGTTGAAAAGTCAGTGCGATCGGGTGACTGGAGTGAGGCAGATCATTATCTGCAGACCTTAAATCAATATCAAAAGGAATATGGCGCAGATATAGTTCCCTTAGAATCAGAAGTTAAGCTTGAAATATTTTATAATAGATCGGATATATTCAAAAGACTGATATCAGTGTATGGATTGGTTGGGTTCCTCCTGATCATTATTCAGTTCATTACTGTTTTTAATACAAAGATATGTTTTAGAATACCTGTGTTTATAGCTTCGGCAGTAATTTTTGCCGGATTTGTTTTACATACGGCAGGATTGATAATTCGATGGAAAATAGCCGGACATGCACCGTGGAGCAATGGATATGAAGCTATGATATATATTGCCTGGGCTACTGTTCTGGCAGGTATTGTTTTTTCACGCGGATCATCAATAACACTTTCGTCCACCGCGGTTCTCGCTGCATTGATATTGCAGATTGCCCACCTGAGCTGGATGGATCCCCAGATAACCAATCTTGTTCCTGTACTCAGGTCATACTGGTTGATAATTCATGTGGCAGTTATAACAGGCAGCTATGGATTTCTTTCCATGGCCGCTATCTTGGGATTTATGAATCTGCTGATCATGATCTTTGAGAGGCCTCATAAAATTGAGCGTGTTGATTTAATAATAAAAGAGTTGACTAATACTATTGAGATGACCATGATCGTTGGATTATATATGCTTACTATCGGTACATTTCTTGGGGGAGTTTGGGCAAATGAATCCTGGGGCCGTTATTGGGGCTGGGACCCCAAGGAAACCTGGGCGCTGGTAACCGTACTGGTATATGCATTTATTCTTCATATGCGGCTGGTGCCGGGACTTAAAAGCAGGTTTGGTTTTAATTTGGCTGCTTTACTGGGCTTTAGTTCAGTGATCATGACATATTTTGGTGTTAATTATTACCTTTCGGGATTGCATTCTTATGCACAGGGAGACCCCGTGCCCGTTCCTCCTGTGGTTTATTATATACTCATTATTATTGCTTTTGTATCTGTGATGGCCTATGTTAATCAGCGAAGACTGGCACAAATAGTAAAACAAAATAAATGATGCCTTATTTTTTTGATTTAACCAGTGCTTGTTCCATATCTTCCAACAGATCATTGATGTGTTCAAGGCCCACTGACACTCTCAGCAAACTGTCGGTAATATTAACAGCCTGTTTTTCTTCGGAAGTGAGTTTTGAATGAGTTGTGGTTGAAGGATGTGTAATGCAGGATCTTGTGTCTCCCAGATTGGCTGTAATGTTGAAAAGTTGTAATGCATTTTCAAATTTCATACAACGGTCAACTCCTCCGTTAACTTCAAAAGAAACCAATCCGCCACCCTGGTTCATTTGCCTGCAGGCAAGTTCATATTGAGGGTGGGAGGGGAGAAGGGGATAACGAACCGATCTCACCTCCTTGTGTTTTTCGAGGAATTCAGCAAGCTGAAAAGCATTGCTGCAGTGGCGGTCCAGCCGTACTGCCAGGGTTTCAAGACTTTTGGAAAGAATCCAGCTGTTAAAGGGTGAAAGAGTAGGACCTGTCTGCCTGGCCAGCATATGCACTTCTTCCATAGCCTCTTTATTTCCGATTATGGCGCCACCTATTGTACGGCCCTGCCCGTCAATAAATTTTGTTGTGGAATGTATTACCAGGTCGGCACCGAAATCAATTGGCCTTTGTAAATAAGGAGTGGAAAAACTATTATCGACCACAAAATAAAGATCGTTTTCCCTGGAAAGCTGTCCCAGATATTCCAGGTTAATAATATCAAGCCCCGGATTAGAGGGGGTTTCAGTAAAAATCATTTTTGTGGAAGGAAGCAGGTTTTTCTTCCAGCCGTTTTTGTCGTCAACATCCACATAGGTATGGGTGATGCCCCATCGAGGCAGGAATTGAGTAAACAGCAAATGGGTGGAGCCAAAAATTGATCTTGATGCCAGTACATGGTCACCGGCACGAAGATGGGCAGCCAGTGAAAGAAATACAGCGGCCATACCGGAGGCTGTTGCAATCCCGTCACCGGCTTTTTCAAGCAGGCAAAGTTTTTCAATGAATTCATCATTGTTTGGATGTGCAAGCCGGCTGTATATATATGTTTGCTGTTCATCAGCAAAAACCGACTGAGCTTCTTCTGCAGTATTGAATAAAAAGCTTGAAGTGGGATAGATGGGAGTGCTGTGTTCATTTAGCGGGGACCTCTTCATTTGACTGTGTATAGCATTTGTCTCGAAACATGTTGTTTTTTTCATCTTACATAATTTTTTGGTCTTTTCATATATATGTTTATTATAAATTATCCTGTTCTTAATAAAAAAAATCAAAAATATTCAAAATTCAAATAAAATAAGATTTATTTTGTGTTTCATTATTCGGACACGTGACCGATTAAACATTTTAACATCTTTTTTATAGACAGAACACTAAATAACGATAGTAAAATGAATGGAAATTTCAGAGCCTTACCCATAATAGGAATATTGAGAGGTATAGATGAATCAGTCGTAATACCACTTGCGGATACTATTATTTCTTCAGGGTTAAAGACGATCGAGATAACTATGAATACACCGGGAGCTGATAAATTGCTTTACCAGCTTAACAAGCATACTGGTGACCGGCTTGCAATAGGTGCCGGAACAGTTGTTTCAATGAAGGACCTGCAAAAGGCCCTGACTGCCGGTGCTTCATTCATTGTTACTCCTTGTATCATTGATGAGGTGATAAATTATTGTGTTAAGAATACGATCCCTGTTTTTCCGGGCGCTCTTACCCCTACAGAAGTGCACAAAGCATGGCATATGGGTGCGTCAATGGTGAAAGTATTTCCTGCTTCAGTCTATGGCCCGGGATATTTTAAAGATCTGCGGGGTCCGTTTGATGATATTAAGACGATAGCAGTTGGAGGTGTTAATGCTGATAATATAGCCGAATATTTTGAAAATGGTGCCAGCGGGGTAGCTTTTGGTGCGAGCATTTTTAAACGGGGATGGATAGAAGAAGAGAAATTCGAAAATATTGAGAATGCCATTAAAAGCCTTATATACGAATACGAACAGCTTAGTGATTAAAGATGCGGAACTAATTGTTGCTGTTATATTTAATTCGTGTTTGTTCGGAATGTTCGGGGTCAAGGCGCGCGAAAATTTTAAACTGCAAAATGACACTATAACAGATGAGGTTCCCGTTTCAGTGAACAGCTAATCCCAGACGTATCATGAGCCTGTTATAATATATTGTCTGGTCAACTTCGGTGAGCCACCAGTCTTCTCTTTTATAATGCAGTTCATTATAACGGAAACCTATTGCAATAAAAAAACTAGTGTTTGTATATGAAGGCATGATCATTCCTATCTCGGAATAAATCATAGAGCCACCATAACTACTTGTTATCTCATAATTTATGTTATTGACAGGTTCCTTTGGTGAAAAAGTATATCCTCCTGATATTCCGAAAAACAAATTTGACCCTTTATTTAGCGGTAACATGATTTTAATATTCATACCTGCAGGATATACTGTTTCATTCAGCAATTCAATACCGGTCACTATTCCCGGTGCAAAATAATTAAACAACCTGTAATTGTGTTCCATTAACACACTGAGTGGGGCTACCCTGTCATTTTCCAATGTGCTCATCAAAACGCCGAATGAAGTAAAATTATAATATCCTTCGTTCTTAAGCGAATTTGGCGGCTTATACAATTCATTCGATACTTGCGATACTTCAACTAAGGGAAAGACAAGAACGTTTTCACACAGGGTTTCTATTTTTATGAATTCACTGTCCTGCTCAATAAGTTTTCCTTTAACAATACTACCGTTATTAAAATGTATTACATCAATGTTTTCTTGGGTTAATCCTGCAAGGGATACGGTCATAAGAATAATAATCAGTAATTTTTTATACATGGTCATTTTATTTAGGGTCTGTTAATAAACCCGTAGTGTTTGTTTAGAATGTTGGTAAAATGTTTAATTGGTCATGTGTCTGTTCATGAAGTTTCATTTGCAAGGCTCGCGCGGTCCGGAAACGCGGAGTTTACTTGTCGTAAATGAACAATTTTCGGACAAGCGTAACGCGGCAAATGGGACTTTATGGACATATGCTATTTGGATTAATGATGAAAGCAATAGCCGATAGGTTGCGTGATAACACTAATTGAAATATTTTCATAACCGACGCAACTTTTTTCACAGGGTATCATCTATACAGATAACAAAAAAAACTATCGATTATGAAAACAATACGAAATCTGTCAACTTTATTATTAGCTGCAATGTTTGTATTCTCCTGTCGGGATACGATTGAAGATACTTATCTTGTAAACGAGCCTGTATACATGAGTTATGATGAGCTGCGGTCTTCATTTAATGTGGATGAAGGTGAAGATATAATTCAGCCTGGTAAGATCTATTTCAAAGATGATCTTATTTTTGTAAATGAATATAAAAAAGGGATACATGTTATTGACAATACTGACCCCGAAAACCCTGAAGTTATCAGGTTTATTGAAATCCCCGGTAATATTGATATATCGGTAAAAGATAATACGCTTTATGCCGACAGTTACGTGGATTTACTGACCATTGATATAAGCGATATTCAAAACATTACTGAGGTTGATCGTGATACCGGTGTTTTTCCTTATATAATTCCCGAATATGAATCGGGAATATTGGAACCCGTTGATGAAAGCAGGGGGGTAATAGTCCGTTATAATGTGACAGAAAAAACTGAAAAGGTGGAAATCGAAAATCGTAATTTCATACGATTCGGGGGAAGGAAAACCGAAGACATGGCTTACAGTGCTTCACCGGTTAAATCAAATACTTCCGGCGGCTCCAATGATTTTGGCGTGGGGGGATCTATGGCAAGGTTTACCCTGTATGATGATTATTTATACACCGTTAACAATAGTTCATTGAAACTTTTTGATGTTTCACAGGCCGGTAATCCTGTATTTGCTAATGACATATATATTGGTTGGGATATAGAAACTATTTTCCCGAACAATAACAAATTGTTTATAGGAAGCCGTTCAGGCATGTATATATACAGCCTCAGCAATCCGGCGGAACCTCAACAAATTTCTGCTTTTATTCATGCATCAGCATGTGATCCTGTTGTTGTGGAAGGTAATCTGGCCTTTGTGACATTGCGTGGAGGTAATCTTTGTGGGGCAATTTCGAGTCAGCTGGATGTCCTTGATATTTCGGATATTAAAAACCCGGAACTGCTCAAGACCTATCCGATGGAGGAACCATACGGACTGGGGATCGACAATAAAATTCTTTTTATATGTGACGGTAATGCAGGGTTAAAGATTTATGATGCGACTGATCCGTTAAAGATTGCTGAAAACAAGAT
Source organism: uncultured Bacteroidales bacterium (assembly GCA_964492185.1). Classification (GTDB taxonomy): domain Bacteria; phylum Bacteroidota; class Bacteroidia; order Bacteroidales; family UBA10428; genus JAFGSZ01. The sequence goes on from CAZBJH010000048.1 coordinate 11,437, forward strand.
TATCCAGTATGATAATATTAATGCTTTTGATGTTATTCCCCTGGGTGAAGTACTTGTAATGATCGGAACTGACGGCCTGTACCAGTATGATTATTCTTCAATTGAAAAGATCCGTCAACTAAGTTTTATTCCTATAGATAACCGGACAGATTAATTTGCCAGCCATGATCATATCCGGGCAAAGCGATTTCTCACTATGTTAGAATCTGCCCGCTTCAGGTAATATCTGTCAAAACTATTAAAATATTGACCCTGTTACTGTATAAGTAATAGGGTTTTTAATTTTAATGAAAGGCAATCAGGAAATAAATGCAAAAAACATCCAGCGTAAAGAACATATGTTCATTTAAATTTGTACTTTTACCCTGGTAACAGTTCAAAATTTTATATTTTCAACTCATTAATATGATTGCATTTGGCCCCATATCATCAAGAAGACTTGGTAAAAGCCTGGGTATTAACAATATTATTTCGCATAAAGTATGTTCGTATAGTTGTATATACTGCCAGATAGGGAAAACCCTGACTATGTCGGCTGAAAGGGTAGAGTTTTATAAGCCAGAGATTTTGGTGGGGGAGGTGAAAAAGCATCTGAATAAACTGGATAGATCCCACAAACCTGACTACCTTACTTTTGTACCCAATGGTGAGCCTACACTCGACATCAATCTTGGAAAAACGATAGTAAGTATAAAAGAGTTAGGCTTTCCTGTAGCTGTTATTACCAATTCATCATTAATTGATAATCAACAGGTTCAGGAAGACCTTATGAAAGCTGACTGGGTATCTCTTAAGGTTGATGCTGTTTCGCCGGAGATATGGAAAAAGATCAATCGCCCGGTGAGGCAGATTGATCATCAGAAGATCCTTGAAGGAATGAAATCATTTGCGTCTTCGTACGGGGGCGATCTGAATACTGAAACAATGTTGATTGAAGGTTACAATGATACTTCAGAAGAGCTAAAACGAATAGCCGGGTTTATTTCACTATTGAAACCGAAGACAGCATATTTGTCTGTCCCTACAAGACCGCCGGCATGGAAGGATGTAAGACCCGGTTCTGAGCAAAAGATAGCTGAAGCCTGGCAGATCTTTCAGCATGAAGGGATTGCCGCCGAAACTCTGACGGGTTTTGAGGGTACTGATGCAGGTTATACCGGGAATGCATATGAAGATATTCTTAATATATCAGCCGTTCATCCCCTCAGGGAGGATACTTTGGATGAGCTCCTGAAACATGATAAGTCAGATATTGCAGTTGTTCGTTCACTTGTTGCACAAAATCTGCTAAGAGAGGTAAAGCATGACGGGAAAAGATATTATCTGAGGAAGTACCATGTATAGACTGTTCATTCACTGCTTATTATATTACCGGTTTGTCTTAACTCACCTTATGTTTTTAAGGGATTCCTTCCTGTGAATCAATTCCTGTTTTTTATTTCCGTCTTATTATCTGATATCTTTGGCTAAACAGAGTCTGTTTAAAAACACGAAATATTGGCCTTAAAATGTAAGGGTTTTGCAAATATTGGTCAAACTCCTTGCACTTTACAAATAGTTAATCTCCGTATCATAATCATAAAAAATTTATTTCGTTTTTCATCAGACCCTGCTTTAGTGTTGATTGTATAGCTCATCCTGTATTTTTTTTGGAAGCCCGGCAATTACTAGCTCGTATGAATTTTTAATCCATTCCTTTATTAGCTTGTCGGGTAATCTTCCGTTCATTCTTACACTGTTCCAATGCCTTTTGTTCATATGGTAACCTGGCGTAACCTCTTCATATTGTTCGCGAAGAAATACGGCTTTTTCAGGATTGCATTTTAAATTAATTGATTCAAAAGTTTCAAGATCTGTAAGACAAAACATTTTATCCTTCACTGTAAATACCAGTGTATTTTCATCAAAGGGCATTTTTTCATTTGCACCTTTCAACGACAAACAGTAATTACGTAATGTTTCTATGTTCATTTGTATATTGCGAATATCCTATATATCGTTATAACCCGGTTTAACCGTTTAAGTTTCAGCATACGGTATTTTGTAATGAATGATATGATATATATTATGGAAGGCTATATAATAACTCAATTGATTTGTGTGCATATCCGCCCATTTTCGTTAATTCCGAATAGATATCAGCATAGATAATCCCGGCCTTTGTTTTATATATGCCTTTCCTCAGACATTTAAAATGTTCAGACTGTAATTTATTGTGAGTTTTATAAATATTCTGCATGAGGTGTTTTATTTCCTTTTTATCAAGTTCCAATTTAGCATTATTGATTCCACCTATCATAAGGCAAAAGAGATCTGAAATTTTTTCCGCGTATTGAATAAGATTCTTTTGCATTGTTTCGGTAAATGCTATTTTATTTGATTTTTTGCGGTCTATGGCATTTGATATTGTATTGCATGAATCGGCAATACTTTCAATATTTGTAGTAATAAGCAACATTTTATTGATCTTTTCTGTTGTCTGATGACTTATGGTCTGTTCGGAAACCTTTGCCAGGTATGCGGATATCTCAAGTTCCAGATGATCGGAAATTTCTTCACTTTTTTTAACTTTTTGCTGAAGCTTTGAAATTTTCTTTGCAGATTGAGGTTTTATCATTTCACGTGTATTGAAAAACATTCTTTCAACCCGTTGCGCGTATACCTTCATTTCTTCTCTTGCCTGAAGGATAGATAGTTCAGCTGTTGACAGAAGGCCGGTAGTGATAAACTGCAGTTTAAATTCCTCTTCATCCTCTTTTTGTTTAACTATCTTAATAATGATCTTTTCCAATGGTTTTACAAACCAGACTAAAATTAAGGTATTCAGGACATTGAATACAGTATGGAATATAGATAATGCTACTGGTATGGCTTCTGCTGTTTCCCTAGCCGACTGACCGCTTGTGATAAACGGGGAATGAAATCCTGAATTTACAGCTATATTACCCATTAAATGTAAAAATGGATAGAAAAGAGGAAGCAGTATTAATACTCCTAATGTATTAAAGATTAAATGTGCAAGTGCGGTTCTCTTGGCTGATGTGTTGGCAACCAGGGCAGCCAGGTTTGCTGTAACCGTGGTACCAATATTCTGACCCAATACCATTGCTGCAGCCATTTCGAAAGAGATCCAGCCATTATAGCACATAACCAGGGTCAATGCCATCATGGCACTTGAAGATTGAATGATCATAGTTAATATTGCACCCAGCAAAAGAAATATTAAAACGGACAAATAACCGAAGTCGGAATATTTAACCAAAAAGCTGAGCATTTGGGGATTATTGTGAATATCGGGAGTTGAATGATTAAGAAAATCAAGACCAATGAAGATAATAGCAAATCCGATTATTACACCTCCCCAGTTACTGCGATTAATATTTTTTGAAAAGATCAGGGGTAAAGCCAGGGCCATTAATGGTAATACCAGTAAACTTATTTCGACTTTAAAACCTAATATGGAGATGAGCCAGGCAGTAACAGTGGTCCCGATATTTGAACCCATGATAACTCCTATGGATTCAATGAAGCTTACCAGACCCGCATTTACAAAACTTACCAACATTACTGTTGTGGCCGATGATGACTGAATGAGGGCTGTTATCAGAAATCCCGTGAAAATACCTTTAAATCTGTTTGAGGTCATTGCTGACAGGATATTGCGCATCCTGTCACCTGCCACTTTTTGAAGCGATTCACTCATCAGTTTCATCCCAAAAAGGAAAAGAGTAAGTGATCCTAATAGCTTAAGCAAATCAAAAACAGAGTAATCCATATCTTAAGGGAAAAGTAACTAAAATTAAATCCCATGCCCTAAAGCTGGGATTGTGCATTTAAAAATGACTTCAAAAAGCCGGTAACAAGATATAAATTATCAGCTTGTAAACAAAGAGTAATAGTGATATTAAGTGTTAAGATTTTTTTCAGGGCCACAAGTCCGTCGACTCACAGCATCGGAGGGTATGGAGCTATTTGAAAAGTTTTACCTGTTTGGCAACGGGCCCTTTTTTTCCTTTTTCTACTTCATATATAACCACGTTACCCTCACGCAGATCATCAATCATATCATTGACATGGACAAAAATACTAATCTTGCTGTTTGGTTCCTTAATAAAACCATAACCTTTTGATTCGTTATAAAAAGATAATATTCCCTTTCTGAAGGGATCCGCATCATCTGAGGTATCGTTCTGGGGCACACCGATTTCAATGTCTTCAGCTTTAATTTCTTCTTTGTCATCAGGATCAGGCGGGGTTGAAGTGATCATTCCGTTCTCATCCACATATGCGATCATATCATCAAGACTGCTCTTTTTATCCTTTTCTCTTTTAGCCAGTCTTCTTTTTTCCTTTTCTACCTTTTTCTTAAGTTTTTTATTTCTTACTTCTTTCTTGTTGAATGTTTCTTGTGATCTTCCCATAAATGAATAATTACTTTACTTATTTTTTTGTTTTAAATTTCACTTTTTTGGTATTTCAATGATCCAGGAGTGCATATTTTCCTTTCAGAATATTCCTTAATTTGAACAATCCCTTACTTTTGATCTGCCGGACACGCTCGGAAGACATATCAAATTTCCTTGCAATATCCTGAAGAGAATAGGTAGGGGAGTTGTGCAACCCGAAAGACATTGTTAATATAGCTGCTTCTCTTTTTGTTAACTTGTTCAGTGCCCTGAGTATATTGGTAGAAACAGATTCTTTCATTAAATTGTTATCAGGCGAAGGAATATTACCTGTCTGGATAAGGTCATACAGATTAAATTCATCATCACCATCCCGGGAAAGAGGCATATCAAATGAGATTTGCCGCTTCTTCATGTCGTTTGACAGTTTGACTTCATCATTAGTCAAATCGAGATATTCGGCAATTTCGGTATCTGTAGGCTCTCTCTCAAATTCCTGTTCCAGATAGGGGATGGCCCTGGTTATCTTATTGATGGCAGATAATCTGTTTAAAGGCAAACGGACAATGCGGGTCTGGTTCGAGATGGCCTGAATGATAGACTGACGGATCCACCACACAGCGTAAGATATAAACTTGAACCCCCGTGTTTCATCGAATCTTTTCGCGGCTGTAACAAGACCAAGATTTCCTTCGTTGATCAGATCGGAAAAGGATAAACCTTTATTTTGAAATTGTTTGGCAACTGAAATTACAAAACGCAGGTTGGCAACAACCAGTTGTTCAAGTGCATCTGCATCACCATTTCTAATGCGTACAGATAATTCAACTTCTTCTTCAGGAGTAATTATCTGATACTTGTTTATCTCCCGGAAATAGCGACTAATTGATTCTTCAGAACGCCGGGTGATTTGTTTAGTGATTTTTAGCTGCCGCATAATAATTTATTTTTCTATTTTGGCCTGACGGTATTCCTCTTTCATATCGGTAAAGATATGTTTTACCGTTGTCATTTCAACTACTTTGCTGGCGTTCGTGCCTGTAAAAACGAAGCCGTCCGAAAGGTTGCCCCTGTATGCTTCGAGCAAAGCCTCAGAAATGCAATACGAGGTAGTTTTCGGATTGCATGACTTAATACAATGGTGTTTGCATGTTTTGGGTTTCCTTTTTCCTTCACCGGCTTCTTTTAGAAAGTTGTTAAAAATGGATCTCCCGGGCATACCAACCGGACTTTTTATGATCCTGATATCCTTATCACCGGCATCAATAATAGCCTGCTTGAATTTTTCGGACGCATCACATTCTTTGGTCGCGATGAAGCGTGTACCCAGCTGCACGGCTGATGCTCCTTGTTCCATAATAAGAAATGCATCCTTGCCGGTAAAAATTCCACCTGCAGCAATTACCGGGATGTCCTTATTATATAACTTTTTTATTCCTTTAGTTACTTCCAGCACATCGGAAACCAGTCTTTCCAATGTGTTGCTCTCCTTTTGCAGGTCATCGGCTTTAAAGCCCAGGTGACCGCCTGCTTTTGGACCCTCAACTACAAGAGCATCGGGCAGATAATTAAAGTTGTTTTTCCATTTGTTACAAAGAATTGTAGCCGCCCGTGCTGATGATACAATTGGCACAAGCTTTGTCTTTATCCCTTTTTTTAAATATTTTGGCAGATCAAGCGGCAGCCCTGCTCCAGAGAAAATAACATCTATACCTTCCTCAATTGCTGTTTTGACCATGTCCGAAAAATTGGTAATGGCCATCATAATATTTACCCCGAGAACACCAAATGTTTGTTCCCGGGCTTTTCTTATTTCTTTACGAATTGCATCGATATTGCTCTTTTTGTAGCCTGTCTTAGCAGGTCTGTCTATTAGTCCTATTCCTACTGTTGATATTACACCAATGCCACCCATATTCGCAACGGCCGATGCAAGCCCTGATAAGGAAATACCAATACCCATTCCTCCCTGAATGATCGGAACGGGTATTTTAAGATCTCCAATATTGAATGATTTCAAATTATACCTCTTAGTTTGCTGATTTTACGTTAATGGCCATCAGGCCCTTTTCGCCCTGTTTGATTTCGAAAACTACTTCCTGATCAGGCTGTAGTCCTCCAAAAGCACTGTATAACCCCGTGCGGTGTACAAATATATCATCGCCGTTCTCGGCTGCAATAAAACCAAAACCTTTGACTTCATTGTACCATTTTACTTTTCCTTTTGTCATAATAAATCCTGTAATCTAAATTGTTAATTGTTTTTTCTCGGTCTTGCTTCATTGACAACCATTTCCCTGCTTTCCAGAGTGGCGCCGTTAAGGCCTTCAATAGCTTTTTTTGCTTCATCGTCATTATCCATTTCGACAAAACCAAAGCCCTTGCTTCTTCCGGAGAATTTGTCAGTAATAATTTTAACAGAACTAACTGTTCCGTATTCTTCAAAAATTCCTGTTAAGTCATTTTCATTTACCTTGAAGTCAAGGTTTCCTACATAAATGTTCATAATTAAAAATTTAAATTGTTTTGATGATAACGACCCGGAATGTTGTCCGTTTCATCGAATTTTCCAATCTTATGTATTGTGATTACAAGCAAGGTTAGTATATCAACAAAATCGGTACATGCTTCATACCAGTCGTCATATTAATTCAAATTTAAGATTTAAAAATGTGGTCAGGGATAAACTAATCTTATGTGGAAAATTAGTAAATGAAATCGCAAATTCTCAAATCTCATATTTCGGCTAAGGTAAGCATTTATTTAATGGTATTAGCAATATGGATATTTTTTATCGGGATACATGTTTAGTGCCTGTCCATAAAGTCCGGTATCTGCGTAGCTACTGACCGAAAAATGTTCATTTACAAAACGTAGACTTTACATCATGCGCACACGTTACAAGCGCGCGCGAGCATGCTCTCGCATTTTCGGTCTGTGCAAGCCCTGCAGGATTTGCTGGTGCGAATTTGTAATCCGTGCCTGTATTATTTTACTTTTTAGTAAAGGTTTATTTTCAACACAATTAAATAAAGTTTTTGATTAAAAAGGGGAAAAAACTATCTTTGCAGGCACAAATCGGGGTGTAGCTCAGCACGGTTAGAGTACACGTCTGGGGGGCGTGGGGTCGCGAGTTCAAATCTCGCCACCCCGACAAAAGAAGAAACCTGACCACATTGGTGGTTGGGTTTTTTTACGGGCAAAAGCCAAGCTGGCTTGGCTTTTGCCCGTAAAAAAATCCAATAGAGCGAAGCGATCAGGTTTTTTCTTTTGTCGGGAACCCCGACGATCACCGGAGGTAATCTCGCCACGGAAAAATCCGGCTTGGCTTTTGCCCGTAAAAAAATCCAATAGAGCGAAGCGATCAGGTTTCCTGTTACCATATATCCTGATTGAGGTGTTATTCTAAAGGATTAAATCAGATATGGATGATTATTCAAAAAAAGAATTTGCAATAAATAGTATTCGTCAATAGAGTCGACAAAATGTATAACCGAACATGTGTCTGTTCAGAAGGTTTCATTTGCAAGGCTCGCGCGGTCCGGAAACGCGGGGTTTACTTGTCGTGAATGAGCGATTTTCGGACAAGCGTAAAGCGGTAAATGGGACTTTATGGACGGACTCTAATTTCCTGGATTTGGTATCAGGAACCTATACGATAAAAATTGATGTGGCCCAGGGAATAATTACAGGAGAACCTCAGTAAGCCAGATCGTTAGGGTTTTTTCTAGTTATGAATTGTAGCTTTACTATTTTTTAGGGAAGCTTTTTTTTGAGATTTTGTTTACTTTTCTCAAGTGGTATGATTATTGCTCGGAGTTTAATAACTCAAAAACTATTTCATATGAAACCCTCATCATTAAGGTATTTAATTTAAATAGTACAAAAACAACCGAGCGAAGCGAGCTCATGAACTCGCTTTAAAATGAGTTCATGAACACCATTTAAAATAAATAACAGGTGAACAACTACCACCAACTTTGATTAAACGAAATAACAACTTAATTATTAATAACTTAACTAATATATATTCGAATGAAAACAATTAAGCAATTATTAGCAGGAAGAATAATACGGGTTTCTTCCTTATATATTTTGGCTCTGGTGTTTATACAATGCGAAGGACCTATGGGCCCTCGCGGGTATGATGGCCGGGATGGCCGGGATGGTATAGATGGCACTGCTTTTTCTTATTCTGCCATATACGATGTTCAAACTAATGGATGGAGTGGAGATGCAGATGGCTACATTTGTTATCTTGATGTGCCCGAGATCACCGAGGATATTTATTATGAAGGCGCAGTACTGGTTTACCGTTTATTTGAAGATGAATCGATAAGTTTCAATATGCTTCCTTATACCTATGTTAATAATGAGCTGACAGTCTATATGGACTTTGATGCTTATTTAGGAGGTATTGATCTGATTTATAGGAAAATCTTTGATGGTGTAAACGATACTTATCCTCCGGAAAAACTTATGTCATTCAAAGTGCTGATTGTTGAAGGAATTCCTTTGGCAACACTGAAAACCATGGTTGATGTAAAGGATTTCAATGCTGTTGCAAAGATGCTGGGCAATCATACAACCGTGCATTAAGAGAAAAGTGTTAAAAGGTAAAAGCCGCAGGTAATTATGCTACCCAAAAAACCTAAATTTATCAGTTTTCAGCAGACACTAATTTGTAAATAACAGTCGGGTGCCCGGTGACATGGAACACCTTAAAAGCGTTTGAGCCGTATGCAGGGAACCCGAATGAAGTGGAGTTCGTGACCGTGGGGAATAAACTGTTACGTACGGTGGTGAAAGGGCCGAGATAAGGAATTTTTCCTTACCTTTCCTTGCCCGATTTAGAGTACGTTGCAAAAAATCACTCCCAGGTTCCATTGTATCTGATTAATGAGTAATTATCGTTTTTCAGCATTTTATAGATATGATTCGTTAGGATTAGATCGATTCTAATTCATTTAAATAGTTTTGTAAGATTCTTAATTCTTTTTTTTGATATTTCGAAATTTTTCCGGCAAAATAAAATGCAATAAGCATCCCAATTAGAAAGCCAAATATCAAACCCCAAAGATTTTCTTCATCCTGAAAAGTTCCTATAAAACTTTTTGATGTATAAAAAACATTAATAGAAAGTATTAGTAAAATACCCAGGAATGGAATAAAAGTAATCTCTAATTTGTTTTTAAGTTCTTTTGACAAAAACTGAACTTTATTATTTAAGGACACATAAACATTGTAGTTCTCCCTAACATTAAAATGTAATTTTTTGTATGATTTAATATAATACAGCAGGAGTGTTATAATTATTATAGCAAGAACAGCATTATTTAATAAATATAAAATATCGTTTTTTATTTCTAATGATGCAATAATAAGGAAAGTTATTACACCAATACATAGTAAAATACTTGTCATAAGAAACCATCTGAATTTTGATAAGATTCTTTTTGTTTTGGAGAGCAGGATTTCTTTGAGTTCATTTTTTGTTTTAGGAGTTAAAATATCATCTATTTCAATCCATATATTTTTTAGTTCATTTGTCTCCATGATTATGAGTATTAAATTTGTTCCTTAAGAATTTTTTAATTCGGTTAATTTTTGTTCCAACATTGGTTTTGGATATACCTATAATTTCAGAAATTTCTTCATGGCTTTTATCTTCCAGATACAAGAACATAATTGATTTGTCGATCTCATTTAAATTTTGAATTGCTTCAATAAGCCATCGTAAATTGTCATTATTTATAAGTTTATCAAAATGATTATCCAAGTCTTTTATTTCAGGTAGATTATCATGAATCTCATTTTTTGATTTTTTTCTTAGAGAGGAAATAGTAGTACTTATAGAAATAGCATAAATCCATGAACCAATGCTTTTTTTATTTTTAACGTTTGGGAAGGATCTCCATAATTGAAAGACTATCTCCTGAAAGTTATCTTGTCTATCTATATCATTTTTAAAGTAAATAAGATTTACTTTATGTAATATTCCCTGATATTGTGATAAGATTTCTATAAATTCTTCTTCCATTGATATTATATTTGTTTACTAATAAAGTCGTAATAAGTGAAAAAAAATCACACCAAAGCAAAAATAAAGCACGAATAATAAGAATATAAGTAATTAAACGACTTAACCTGCATTATTAACTTCACCGAGCTAAAGGTTCATAAAAATCAATGAATCCCTCATCATTAAGGTATTTAATTTAAATAGTACAAAAACAACCGAGCGAAGCGAG
>CAZBJH010000049.1:0-7260 GCA_964492185.1 uncultured Bacteroidales bacterium
GTTATGTATTCTTTTTGCAATGCATAACTGTCAAATGTAAACAAAATACTTTCTGATCTGAATGTATCCCTCTCTGTAATAGTTTTTGCCTTTACCTGTGCTTCAATAATAATTTCATTTTCCGGTAAATTTTCGGGAAGAGAAATATCTTTTTCAATATCATCAAAACCCGGGGAGGTGATCGTCATTTTAAACTTACCCGAGGGAAGGCGGAAGTTAAATATACTATCCTCTACGGGCATTTTATCAATGATTGCAGCATCATCACTCTTATCAGTTACATTAAGCTTTGTATCGCGGAAGGGAAGTTCATCCGCATCTGACAGGTTCACGGTTATCATAAAACGATACGGATTTGAAAATGAAATAATACGATAGGTATAAATATCCCTGTTGATACCATTAACATTATGCTCAAACTTTGAATAAAATCCTTCAGTCAGGCTTAAGGGAAAACACCACTTATCATCGTCAGCAGTTGACAAAGGATAGCCAGGATTAAGGGACGGAAGCCACCTGCCGTCATCATCCTTTTGGGAATAGAAAATATCATAGCCCCCCATATTAAAGTGTCCCTGGGAGCAAAAAAACAGAACATCATCCTCATAAGCCTCAAAAGGCGCGATCTCATTGTAAGGTGTGTTCACCGACGGACCCAGGTTTATTGCCGGCCCCCATGTGCCGCTGTCGGTAAGCCCGGAACGATAAATGTCCGTTCCGCCATATCCGCCGGGGCGGTTGCTGGAAAAATATATCGCTTTTCCATCAGGGGAAAAGCTCGCATATCTCTCATTATACCTGGTATTGATAGTCCCGTCCAATTTCCGCATTTCTTCCCATCCGTTTTCCGTACGTTTTGTAGTATAAATATCCCAACTTGAAAAAATATCATAAAAACTTAATAAAAGTGTTGATCCGTCAGGTGAAATACCGGTGAGATAATAATCCCCGTCGGATTTAATAGCAGGAGTGAGGTTGTCAGGTGCCGCCCAGCCGTTTTCCTGCCTTACAGCCATCATAACAGCATCATAAAAAGGATATTCATTCATATAATATAATACGGAATCCCCGATGTCAGTTACAGGATTATAGTTGGAAAAACGATCATTGATATTCTCATTCAGTTTTTGTACCTCCAGTTCAAGAGAAGATTCCAGCATCCCGATGGCATTTTCTACCCTGCTGATATGAAAATCAACTATGGTTTCAAAACCGGATAATACATCCAGTGAGTCTTTCAATATATTGAACGCTTCAAGCGATTTATCAAACTTATGCTCAAGACGCCAGGCCACACCCAGATAAAGAAGGGATTTCAGTGGTGAAATATCCTGATCAAGCTTATCTTCCCTGTAGTCTGCCGATGCATGTGCCGCTGCCTTTTCCAGGTAAGGCCGGGCTTTATATTTTTGCCCGGGCATATGAATATAACACTGCCCGATCCTGTAATGAATATTAATATTATCATATCCTTTATCTATCAGGTCCTGGTAAAGTGTGAGGGCTTCGGTATATTCCTCTGACAATACATATTTTCCGGCTTCCTGATATATGTATTCATCCGATGGCCATATCTGTCCTGATGCATTAAATGATAATAATAAGGGAAATATAAAACATATCGTATGCAAGGTTTTGATCATTTGCATTGCAGGTGTCTTTTTAGGTATTAGGATTGTCATTTTTGGTATTTTTCTTTTTGCGTGCTAAGATAAACACTAAAACTAAGATCAGAAGCAGATTAGCAACTACAAGCGAAATAATTAACTTGTTGCGTTCGGCTTTTGTCCTTGCTTTAAAAAGAAGTTCGGTTCCTGAATCCTTTAGGTATATTCCGCTTTCCAGGATCATTCTGAGCAAAAGATCATTTATATCATTGGCTGTATAATCGTATTTATTCTCCTGGCTGAAAAGATATTTTATAAGCTCAACCGGTGTGGAAAAAGAATAACTGTCCAGGCGCTGTAACAATCTTTTTAAGTCCCCCGAAGCAAATTCAGTCATCTGGCTGATAAATCCATCCATGTTTTCAAACTCGATCATTCCGGTAAGTAAAAGGTAAAAGTTCTCGATACTGTAATCCCTGAATTTTGATTGTTGCATTATATGATCAAGCAATCCGGTAAAATGAGGTATATTTTCCTTTTCCGGGTCAAGGTTTGTCAGGTAGTTCTTCAATGAACCGGTAGCTTCCCGGGCCAGAACAGAGGTAAAGATCTGCAGGTTTCTCCGGCTTTCTTTCTTTGCCCTGCTGATATGATCAATTATATCATTTTTTGTGTATCCGTAGTCCTGACTTTTTTCCAGTAAATGGTGTGTAAGTCCAAAAGCCGTGAAAACACTATCACCTTCAAAATCGATGTCCGACAAGGCCTCACGAACATTTCCACTTGCCGCGAAATACAGGTTGAAATAATACGGCATTAAGGCTTCACTTGAAGCAGCATCTGATAATAATTGCCAGAGCTCTTCCTCTTCAAGATCCTGGAACAACAACCGCAAAATTTGAGTATCTGAGTAATCCCTTACTGTTGACATGTCTATATCAGACAGTTTTGACCGCACTTTGCTGTCTGCATATTGTTTCATCATTTCCAACCATAATGATGACCTGTTCGTATCAACAGCCATATTTAAAAGAGCGAGCCTGATCTCCTCATCCGAATATTGACGGTCTGTTTCTGTCCTTAACTGCTTAATCACTGATCCGGCACGATCATAATCATTTATTCGTTGTTCTATGGTGTCAAGCACAATTGCCAGTGATGGTGAAGACAACTGATGCATCTCTTTAATAAAATCTTCGGTTGCTTTTTGTGACAGGGCCCTGATAAAAAGCATATTAACCTCTTCAGGATCATAACTTCGTTTACCGGCTTCGCTGATAAGCAAACTGTATAATTCGCCGGGTTCAATCTCCGTTCCGGCATCAATTAATTCCTTAAGATAAACAGATAATTCACCAGTGGCCGCAGGTAACAACAGGTAAATAAGGTTTTCGTCCGTATCCCCCGTCATGACTATTTCAGACTCATCAGTTTCTTCTTTTATCTCCGGAATAAAATCAACGATCACATCAAGTGAATTAGTATTTCCTTTTTGATCCGTAATGGTGAATTTCAGCAAATTCTGACCCGGTTCGGGATCAAAGTCATAAAAAAATCTTTTTCTGGTAGTTTCAAACTGTTCTGTTTTTTTCAGTTGATTATCAATATATGTTTCCACCAGCAAGTCAGACTGACTTTCTACATTGAGCCTGATCTGCAAATCATCCTTATCCGATATCCGGAAATATTCCCTGTTGGCTTTTAACAGCGGGGGTTGTTCCCGTGGTGTTACGGGCGCCAATAAAGGCCCGGCTTCCTCTACAGCCGAAGGAACCACGGTAATGGGTTCATTCTGAACCTCATTCCCAGGATGATCAACAGGAAGATGAATTTCCTGCTGAGAGCTTGCTATGCCTTCTCCCTCAATGACCAGCCTGTATCTTCCGCTTGAGGCGTCAAGCTGATATTTTCCCTTTTTATCCAGCCTTGCTTCATCGACCATCTTATTGGTTTCTTCATCGTAGAGCCTGGCGATCCATTTATCCCTTTCCTGTTTGGCATCATCCTCATCCAGTATTGTAGTTCCACTGATAACAAATTTTCGCGGATGCAGGTCAAAAAACACTTCAAGCTCATAAATATCGGTCAATCCCGTGGTATTCCCCCTGTCAAACATTGCATATACCGCTGACGATCCGTCACCAAAGGGAACAAAGAAAAGATCATCATCTGTTGTATTAAGAGGATAACCAATGTTTTTCGGTTGGGACCAGTCTCCGTTTTCTTTCTTCACGGAATAAAAAATATCATACCCGCCGATATTATCATGCCCGAAAGAGCTAAAATACAGTACGTTTCCGTCTGCTGTGGCAAAAGGTGTATCTTCATTGTATTTTGAATTCACCAGGGGACCGAGATTTTTTGCCGTGCCCCACTTATTATTATTATTCTTATTATCCCTGATGGATGTATATATGTCAAGCCCTCCATAGCCATTATCCCGATTACTTGTGAAATAAAGCATCTTTCCGTCAGCCGACACTGATGCATGTGATTCCCAGAATTTGGTATTTATATTGTCATTAAGTTTCTCAAGCCTTGACCAGGTTCCTTCAATCAGTTTGCTGACATAAATATTACCGTCAAATTCATCGCTGCGATATACATATATCTCATCTCCATCATAGGAAATGCCGGTTGAATATGAATTCCCGTCAAGCGCGAAATAAGGTGTCAGGTTCAATGGATAGGACCAATTACCGTTTTCATCCTTTTTTGAATAAAACACGGCATCATAGAATTGCAGTTTTGATGTGAATACAAGTGATCTCCCGTCACCCGATATAATAGGATTGGTTTCAGCAAACCTGCTGTTTACCACTTCTCCCATATTTTTAGCAATATAAAAAATAGGGCTTTTCTTTGCTTTTATTGCTCTTTGACAGGATTGTATTTCTTTATCAACCAACTCAATGTCATAAACCTCCGGATCAACCATCTCTTTGAATTCTTCATAAACTTCTATGGCTTTTTTCAGTTGGTTATTGATCCTGTAAGCGTTGCCCAGGTAAAATAATGCTTCAGGGGGTGCATTCCGCTCACGAAATGAGTTCATTTTATAACTCTCATTGATATGATTAACGGCAGTCTCCAGGTAAGATATGGATTTTTTCTTTTGATACCTGTCTTCAAGATAACACCTGCCTATCTTATAATTAAGGTTGGCATTATCCGGATCCTTAATTCGTAACTGCTGATAAAGAGGCATAGCATCTTTGAATTCCTCAAAAAGAAAATAGGATTCTGCCTCAAGAATCATTTCCTTATCGTCCTTATCAAGCTGAGCAAAAGCGGAATTACTATAAAAACAAATCACTACCAAAAAAAAACCAGGTGCACGGGTAAATAAATTCATGTTTCGCATAATGAAGTAATTAATGATCTCTCAACCTAACCTGTATTATTCATGAGTCGGATCCGGAGCAGATGCAGGGCACCGAAAGCTGAAAATATTTTTCAACATACTCCGTAATTCTTATTCATTTTATTGAATAATGCAGGCTAAGTTACCAAAATATGTAAATCAATGACAAATCAAGCACTTTATCTATCCTGTATTATTCGTTCATCAGGTTTAAGGCCGGTACAGGGGGGCTGAAGCTGATGCTGCAGCCACTACCGCGAAGCTTTTGCAACGAAGCAGATACCCTGAAATGTCGCACTCTGTAAAAATGAATGAAAACCACATTTCGTGTTTCTGTTTTGTTGTTCTGGTGTTTTTCAACATATTACGTAATCCTCATTCACTTTTATGAATAATGCAGGCTATATCTAAGGCTCAATTACTAATTTTTAGCAATTTATAAAAAAAATTGTTACTGCAACTATACGTGCATTAACTATTTATATTGAGAGATGAGTTTAGTGACAGACTCTAATTAGTGTCTGTCCATAAAATCCCATTTGCTGCGTTACACTTGTCCGAAAATTGCTCATTTACGACTAGTAAACTCCGCATTTTCGGACTGCACAAGCCTTGCAATTGGAACTTTCTGAACAGACACATGTCCGGTTAAACATTTTGACTACTTTATAGACAAACTCTAATTATAACTCCCGGTCAACATCAAAATTCTCAAGATAACCACCCACTTCATCCAGGAAAGATCCTCCCAGTGCGCCATCGATCACACGGTGATCATAGCTCAGTGAAAGCATAAGGATATCCCTTATTCCAATTGATTCTCCGGCAGGTGTATTAACTACATATGGCTTGCGTTTTATCGCGCCTACAGCCAGGATAGCAACCTCAGGCTGGTTAATAAGAGGTATTCCCGTTATATTGTTAAACTGCCCCATATTGGTAACAGTAAAGGTGCCCCCGGTTATTTCAGCCGGCTTCAGATCAGAGGATCTGGCACGTGCCGACAGATCTTCGATCTCTTTTGCAAGACCAATGAGGGTTTGCCGATCGGCATCTTTTACTTTTGGCACGATCAGATTGCCGTCGTTAAGGGCAGTCGCCACCCCGATATTTATATATTTTTTATAGATGATCTTTTCATTTGCTACTGATACGTTGAGCCGCGGATATTTTCTCAGAGCTTTTGAAACAGCTTCGACAATTATGGGAGTATATGTAAGCCTTACACCAAACTTTTCTTTAATCAAATTCTTCATTCTGTTTCTCCATGCCACCATATTGGTGACATCAATCTCGATAACCGAGTTGACATGCGCGGAAATTTTTAGTGATCTGACCATGTTCGCCGCAATCAGTTTCCGCATCCTGTCCATCTCAACTATTTCTTCCTTATCACTGACTGTGATCTCTTCCCTGATGGTATGACCGGAAATCTGCCGTTTGCCAAAAGGGCGTCCTTTAAGAATATAATCATTCAGATCTTCTTTGGTGATACTCCTTTTGTCCCCTAAACCCCGGATTTTTTTGAGTTCATCAGTTGAGATCTCCCGCGCCCTGGCCAGGGATCTTACAAAAGGGGATACATTTACAAAATCTTCATTTTCGGAATATATCCGTGAAGGCAATTTTGCAGCATTTTGTTTGTTGCCGGCATCTTCTTCAGCAGGTGAAGATCCTTTACCGATGTGCCTGGCATCCTCCTCCGGCAGGGAAACTCCGGAATCAGCTTCTTCATCCCGGGTGTGTAACATGCCTATAACTTCGCCCACCCTGGGTATATCACCTTCGTTGTACAATTTTTTGATCAGTCTGCCTGCCAACGGTGAAGGGATCTCAGTATCCACTTTGTCGGTAGCAATCTCTACCAGCGGATCTTCCTCAGCAACCTCATCACCTGTATTGACCAGCCACCTGGTAATTGTTGCCTCAATAATACCTTCACCCATAGCGGGCAATATAATTTCTACCTTTGCCATAAAAATTATTTTCCATCCGGTGTTCTTCCAAGCTCCCTAATCCCTTTTATAATAATATTCAAATCATTCAATACTTTGTAATCTTTAGCGTATAACATATTCAATTTGATAATAACATCCTTATCTGCCTTATTTTTTTTAAGTGTATCTGCCGGGCTCAATACGCCCTTTCGCAAGCCTGGAAGATTTAATGACGCTATATAAGCCTGCCCGGAATATCCAACCCAGGATGCTGCCCCCCAGAATACGAGAAAAATGTTCAATATGAACCTGCCTTTATTATTTACACGGAAAATCAATACCGGACTCAATA
>CAZBJH010000049.1:7360-22024 GCA_964492185.1 uncultured Bacteroidales bacterium
GAAAACACCCTCTCACCTTCTTTTCTGCGGCCAATAATAGCAATCCTCTTACGAGTCTTCTTAATTTCGAATTTGAAACTACTTTTGCTTATTAGACTTAACAAATAACGAATAGATATTGTTGAAACCAGCACCCATAAAGTCCCTATAAGGATTATAGCCCTGGAAAAACGCATTGATTCGGGTAACAAAGCATAAATGATCAGAATTATCAGTGCGCCCGTGAAAACACCCCGCGGGACTTGTATTACGCGAACGTGCCCTTCATAACAACCGTTCAGGAACAATGAAATGATCCACACGAAAATGTATGCAGGTACAACAATATATAAAAACTCATCGGGGTAGGAACCGCTTTGCTGAAACTTAAACCTTTCCCAAAAAGTACGAATAATAAAAAAACCCGCGTATATGAAAAAAATATCCAGGAGAGGAGTAATAGCTCCAAGCAATAATCTGCGTGATAGGGAAAAGGCTGCACGCAAATATATGGCTATATTGATCAGTGAATTATACATCCTTGCATTCTTGCCGGAAAAATGCTTACGGGCAAAAATCCGCATCGCATTGTAGAATACGATCACATAATTTACGCTGCTTTTTTTTGTACTTTCTCCTTTATAATGGATAATTGTGGTTTCGGGATAATAATAATTTTTGTATCCTGCCTGAATGATCCGGTATGACAAATCGATATCCTCTCCGTACATGAAAAAACTTTCATCGAGATAACCTGTCTTTTCCAGCACGCTTTTTCTTATCCACATAAAAGCTCCCGGTAACACTTCAACTTCATGAATCTTATCATTATCAAGAAAGCCCAGGTGATACCTGCCGAATCTCTTTGACCTCGGAAAAAGCCTTGATAAGCCGAATATTTTGTAAAATGCAACAGCCGGCGTGGGAAGAGAGCGTTTGGATTCCGGAAGAAAATTACCTTTACCGTCAATCATTCTTACACCAAGACTACCTGCTTCCGGATGTTTTTTCATGAAATCCAGACAGGAAACAAATGTATTTTCCTCTACAATGGTATCTGGATTCAACAGCAGTATATGATCCCCTCCTGCCTTCTTTATTGCAATGTTGTTCGCCCGGGCAAAACCCAGGTTAACTTTATTGCAGATGAGGTTCACAGAGGGAAATTTTTCCCTTACCATCTGGCAGGAACCATCCACCGAATTATTATCCACTACAAACACTTCGCAGGTCAATCCGGAAGATGCATTGAAAACAGAATTAAGGCATTGCTCGAGAAAAAACCTTACATTATAATTAACTATGATTATACTCAATTCCATGCCGGGGACTTATAAAAGAAATAAACGGACATTTTGACAACAGGCCAATTACCTGGGGATATTGATCTCATCAACACATTCCATCATGATCATCCTACAGGCATTGCGGTTGCCGAGCCGGCAGGCCTTATTAAAATGAATACAGGCATTTTTTATATCATCAAGCCGGAAATATGACATGGCCAGATTATAGTATGTAACCGGATTATCATCTGTATTTTCAATTACTACCTTAAAATCCTCCATCGCGCTGGTATAATCACGCATTTCATAATAAGCCATCCCCCTGCCGTGAAAAGCATTATAATTATCAGGATCAAACTCAATTGATTTGGACATATCCATTAGAGCTTCATCATATTCCTGAAGGTTAAAGTTAGCCATTCCCCGGTTTAAAAAAATTCTTGACAGCTCCCCGCGGTCATCTGTTTCCATGGCAAGATCAAAGTTCTCGATAGCTTTCTGGAATTTTCGTTTTTGCAAATGGATCACGCCGGCAAAATAGTAAAAGACACTTTCACGGGGATACTTAACCAGTGCTTCTTCAACAAGGCTGGCGGCTTCTTTATAATTATCCTTGAGTATATAAACATTGATTTTCTTTTTCTCTGCAGGGACATATGAAGACTCCATTTCAAGCACTTCTTCAATCTTTTCCAATGCCTGCTCATATGCCTGCCGGTTTATCAACAGATCCGCTTCAGCCAGCAATGCATCTGCCCGGGGATTATCCTGTGAATGAACCAGCAAACATGCAAACAATTGTAATATGAAAATACAACATACCTTCATCAACAAATGACCGGATTGATTACTCAGCCAAATTTACAAATTAACCTGAATTAATCATAAATAATCTTTATGATCAGCAATTATTCAGTTAAAGCAATAAAAAACCCGGCGTCCGCCGGGTTTTTTATTGCTATCTGGCCATCTTTTTAAAATCCTTCTCAAGAAGGCCATCGGGATTTCTCTTGTTGATCTTATGGTAATCGAAATAATAAAAATTCGCATCTCCGGCGCCAATAATTATTTTATAAGACCGCGCATTGAGTTTTGTTCCTTCCGGTCCTACCTTATGAAGAAATACAATATCATCATTTCTCTCTTCTATAGCTTCCTGAATTTCTTCTTTGGTTACAATTCTGAATTTATACGGATAAACGCTTTTGATTCTTGCTGTTGAATTAACGGATTTCTCAAGCTCGCTTTCAAGAACATATAACTCCTTTTCTTTAATATCCTTAATATTATCATTGTAATGTTTTAACACATTGGCAGATACTATTTCAGGACGTTCGCGAACCAGCCTGGCATGATTCTGTATAAAACGCAGGAGGACACCCAGTTTATAGATATAATGATCTTCTTCAACATTAAAATATGAAAGGGGAACAGAAGCAATATCAGGCATCTGGTTTATTCTGAAATAGTCACCTCCTAACGACAGGTGCAGAAACCGGTAACGTGCGTCTGTCTTATCTTTTTCAAAAGTAACAAGTGAATTGTAAAGAAATGAATACCGTGGATCCATTCTTTTCTCCTCAAATTCTTTCTTTGAAATAAAATCATACTCCGTAATTGTCCATTCCTGTTCCATGATCTTTTTAATGATAATGTTATATTCCAGGAGGGGATTATCCTCAAGCACTACCAGGGTTTTGGTATTAAAAAAAGCACTTATATCTTCACGTGAAGGAACATAGCTCTGTGCCATGACCGACATGGATAACAACAATCCGGTCACAAATAAAACTATTGTTTTCATATATTTCATGTTTTAAATTATTTATAAAACAGAAGTGAGAAGTCAGAATTCAGCAACAATACTGTATTCTTCATTCTCCGTTCTGTATCATCTGTTCTTCGTTTTCTATAATTCTGAATGTCTGGTTCTATTGACCGCGTTTTGGAAAATACAACGGATTCCTTTCATTGAATTTACGCAAAAATAGAAACTTAAGTTGCTTTTTCTTCTTTTTTCTTAACTGCATATACTCGTCGTACAGCTCAGGATCGCGCATAAGCAGTACCTCTAATGACTGAACATCATAATCGAGAATTTTTCCCGTGGTAAAATCCAGCAGATATTGTCTCATTTCTGTTGACTGGTAGGTTTGCGGATTATACCTGTAAGGATAAGTTCGGTACATATTACTGTAGTACGGATCATAATAATTATTGGTATATGTTGTTTGGGTGGCAACAAAATGGCAAATATTACCTATAATGGTTATACGGAAATAATTACCACTGATGTTTATATACAATACCCCGTTTTTTGAATAGCCCCATATGTTTCTCGTGAGTAATTCCTGTTTTGTACCCAGTTGATCATAGAAATAAATTTTCTTAGCTTCCAGTAACTTATCGTAAAAATAGGGGCTGGAATAATCAATAGTTGTGAATATCCTGGATCTGGGAATAGGGTTATTTTTCTTTACCTGATCAAAATTCATAAAAATACCTTCTTCAAATTTGAAATCGGGAGTATATTTTATCACATTGCCCGAATCGTTTTGTCCCGCGACAAAACAGGAGGATATAATTAATATATTCAACATGAAAATTAACCGCTTCATAAAAAAATGCTTTATCACAAATTTAGTTTTTTATTACTTAACGTTTAAATTATATCCTGTATTATTCATGCGTCAAGTTTGGGGCAGATGCAAGGCGTCGGAAGCTGAAGCTGTAGTAACCTACCGCGAAGCTTTCGCAACGAAGCAGATGCCCTGAAATTGGCGCACTTTGTAAAAATGAATGAAAAATAAATTTCACGGTTCTGATTTGTTATTTTAATGTTCTTCAACATATTGCATAATTCTCATTCATTTTTATGAATAATGCAGGTTATGTGTTATTGATCAGGAGCATTAATTTTAAAGCTTTTTATAAAAAGGCTTTGGCCATATATTATGATTATGATTATATTTACTAACTTTAATAAGCATAATGTGCTTAAAGATAGATTTGTTTGACAGGGAGGCAACATGTTTAGAAAGATACTCAATAGCATTTCAGGAAGATTTGAGGATAATGCTGAATTAAACCGGCAAACAAACAATATTGAATTTATTTATCTGATCAGTATTACAGGAAGTGCCATCTTCTTTGCATGTTCAATATTATCCTTTCTGAATCAGTTTTACCTTTTAAGCGGAATCCTGCTTGCTGCCACTTCTTTATCGGTATTTAATTTCTTTTTTTTCAGAAAAACACACAATCATCGTTTTTGCGGCAATTTGTTCACTGTTGTAACAGGTATAGTTCTTTTATTTATGCTGGCAACAGGAGGAAATTACCAAATCGGTTATTTATGGATCTTCCTTTTCCCTGTAGTCAGCATAACAATGCATGGCACGGGTCGTGGCGCTGTTATCTCTCTTTTTTTTCTTGCCCTTGCTGTGATAATACTCATGCTAAGCGAATTCATCCCTTCTCTGACAGAGTACAGGCTTGATTTCTCCATTAAACTGGCTGTAGGTTATTTAATAATGCTATTAGTTGTTTATATAGCCGATTATATAAGACTTTATAATTTTGAAAAGCTGGAGCAAACAACGCGGGAAAGCAGGGATGAAAGTCGCAGGAAAGATGATTTCATCTCCAAACTCTCACATCAGATCCGCACACCACTGAACAATCTGACACTGATATCAAATTTGCTTGACCGTGAAAAGCTGGATAATGAACAAAAAGATATCTTTGAAACCATAATTGCTTCGACCAATAACCTGATTAATGTGGTTAATAACATTGTCAAAGTTACTCATATTGATCTGGATAAGCATAGCGACACAACATCATTTGACCTGTTTTCAACTATTGAGAATACTTTCAAACTATTTACCTATCAACAAAAAGACCAACTGGAAATTAACCTTGATACACAAAAGCCTTTAAAATCAAATGTTATTGCTGACCCGATCAGGATCAAGCAAATCTTTTTAAATATCATTGAGAACTACACTAAATTTAACCGGGACGAATCACCTGCATTAAACATTGCCATTCAACAGGTAAAAGAAACTGATGAAAAAGTAGGATTGCTTTTTTCGGTCATCTTTCCATTCATCCTGGTCCACGGGGAAAAACCTGACAATTATATTGCTGTAACAGAAGCACCTGACGGACCCGAAAGCAATGGTGAAAATTTAGTGGATTTTACAATTGCCGGTAAAATAATACGTTTATACGGAGGCAGTTTTGATATCCAGTCTACGGACGAGGAAAGTATTATAAGTTTCCATCTCGATTTTATCAAAGACACCAAAGCCGCACCATTTCAAAGAAAATATGATACGCATGAAAAGACAGAATATCTGGAGCCACAAAAACGGGTTGATGTAAAAAATTCCAGTGTTTTGCTTGTAGAGGATAATGCTATCAATCAGAAAATTGTTATACTAAGCCTGAAAGATAAAGTTGGAAATATTGATGTTGCCAATAACGGGAAAGAAGCCCTTGATAAATTCGGTACCACAAAATATGATATTATCCTGATGGATATTCAAATGCCAGTGATGAATGGCATTGTAGCAACAAAAAAGATCCGCGAACTTGAAGTAAGTACGAATACACATACCCCTATAATAGCAATTACTGCCAATGCACTTTCAGGAGATAAAGAAACCTGCCTTGCTGCAGGAATGAATGATTATGTAAGTAAACCATTTCAGGTAGAGGACCTTGTCGGGAAAATGAGAAAACTGCTTGAAGCATATGTAAGTTAATGTTAAAGTAATCGTGAATAATGCTACTTAGTGTCTGTCCATAATGTTCCATTTGCAAGGCTTGCGCGGTACGAAAATGCGGAGTTTACTAGTCGTAAATGAGCAATTTTCGGACAAGCGTAACGCGGCAAATGGGACTTTATGGACAGACACTAATCAAATTCAAGCTTTATTCCCATAACAAGTATATCATCAATCTGTTCCTCGTCACTTTTCCATTCCATAATGCTTCTTAGTAAGAAATCATGTTGCCTGTCCATAGGAAGCTGATGAATTGCCAGTAACAGATGTCTGAATCTCCTGTATTTATATTTTTTACCCTCAGGACCACCAAACTGATCTGCATAACCATCTGTAAATAAATAAACGACATCTCCATGCCGGACAGGTATCACATGATTCGTAAATGACTGTACTCCAAAATCAGTATCGTTCAGCCCGATGGAAAATCTGTCTCCCTTTACTTCAGTGATCGTATTATCCCTGATGAGATAGAGTGAATTAAAGGCTCCGGCAAACTCGATCAATTTGTTTTTCTTGTCTATAGCACAAAAAGCCACGTCCATCCCGTCGCGCAGGATTATACTATCGACATCCCCAAATATTTTCTCGAAGTCTTCGTTAAGATTATTTAAAATCTCAGCCGGTTCGGTAATTTTTTCGATTATCGTGATCCTTCTGAATAATTCAAACCCGATAATTGACATAAATGCTCCCGGAACACCATGTCCGGTGCAATCAACTGCAGCAAGGAATATCTTATCTTCTACCTCATTAACCCAATAAAAATCACCACTAACGATATCTTTTGGCAGATGAAGAATAAATGATTCTTTAAACATGGATTTAAAGAGTTTCATTGACGGCATCATGGCAATTTGTATGCGCTTGGCATAGTTAATGCTGTCGGTAATATTCTTGTTCTTCAAAGTAAGCTCTTCTTTTTGTCTGGCTACCTTTTCCGCAACTATCTCCCGTCCTTTATACTGCTGATTCAGCTTCCTAAGTGTCCGCGTACGGAACTTATATATCAGGAAAATGGAGGTGATGACAATGAAAAGAAAGATTATACGGGCCCTACGTGTTTCCCAAAAAGGTGATTCCACCACTATCACAAGTGAACGGCCTGTAGTGTTCCACACATGATCACTGTTGGACGCAATAACATGAAAGCGGTAATTGCCCGGTTCCAGACCGGCAAAAACAACATTGTGTTTGTAACCCAGGTATTTCCACTCGAATTTTTCTCCAGTTTTCTGAAGTGAATAGCGGTATTGATTCCTCTCAGGTAAAGTGAAATCAAGAGCAGAAAAGAAAATGTTCAAATAATTATTAGTGTGAGGAATAATCAGGGTATCCCTGTTGCCTATATAGACATCAACCACCTCACTGTCTTTTATCATTTGCAATTTCGTGATCTCAACATTGGGAATATGCCTGTTGGTCTGTATGGAATCAGGATAAAAAATACTGAAGCCGTATATTCCCCCGAACAAAATGCGTCCGTCCCCGGATCTACAGGAGGCATTATGCTTGTACTCATAGTTTAAAAGGCCGTCTTTCACATCAAAGTTTCTTACTGAAAGGGTATTTTTATTAAACCGGATAAGACCATGATTAGAGCTTACCCACAAAGAATTCATGCCATCATCAACAATAGCATGAATAAATGCATTAGCCATTCCGTGATCCTCGTCAAACAATAAATGATCATCACTTTCAGGGTCGTAACGGTAAAGTCCGTTTTCTGTCCCCGCCCAGACCTTGTTTTCAGCCTGATCAAAATATACTGAATATATATTTAGTCCCGGATCCTGGTCATACAAATCAATGCCTGTTAAAGCAATATATTTATGATTTATTGAATTTGTCCTGATCAATCCCCTGTTTGTCCCCAGCCATAACATATTATCATTACCCTCATTCAAGCTGAAAACCTGCAGTGAAAGTGAATCATTACGGGTAAAATAATGCCCGACAGATTTATCCATCCTGTTCCAGCATACCAGTCCATTCGAAGTACCGAACCATATCCTTTCATTTTCACCTTCACACATAGCAAAAATTTGCACTCCGTCAAACAACCCGGCAGAGATCTCAGCATATTTTTCATGCAAGGGGACAAATCTGTGTTCCCTCTTATCAAATACTGCACATGCATCACTCATACCAAGAAACTGTTCTCCTTTTCCCGATTCGTAAATAATATTAACCCTGTTGTCTTCCAGCCGGAAGGCAGGATTGGCATGCTCCTTATAAAAACGTTTAACCCTGTTTGTTCCTAAATCAATAATACTTAAACCCGCATTCTGATTCCCCGCCCACACATGATCATCTGTTTTATACAAAGCAGTAATACAATCATTTGGCAAACCCGGTAAATTATCCTTTGAATAATTATGGAAAGGATTCTTTCGATTAATATATTTAAAAAGCCCGTTAGAGGAGCCAAACCAATAATTATTGGATTCATCTTTAATGATATTGCTGACCGTAGCTTCTCTTAAGGGTACTGACATTCCTTCGGGATATACAGGATTATGCGGTTTGCTGATGTTATTCGGGTCATACAGTTTTATCCCCCGGTTCGTACCCAAAATAAATACACCATCATTGCGCTTATAAATTGACCGGATAATATAACTGTCACCCGAATGCTCCTTACTGGTATAAAGCTTTTTTTCCACTTTCCCGTTTTTGCTGTTAAACCGGTAAAAAATACCTTCGGTAGCGATCCACAGGGAAGATGCAAAATCAACATAAAAACTATGAATTACATGCTTTTCTTTGTCAAATTCAAGATATATTTTCGATAAAACATTACTTGTATCCAGTTTATAAATGTCTGATCCGTTTGACAGGAAAAACTCGTTCCGGTATGGATGCTTTCTGATAGTAGGTGTGGTAAAAAGAATATCCGCATTGTCAGATTGTTGTATCCTCATGAACAAAGCAGGTTCACCGTTGCTTTTAATCCTTGCAATAAAATCACGGGCAATACATAATATAGTATTATTGCTTCTGTCAAGGAGTATTTTTTGTGGAATAGCTTCCCCGGGATAATCGGGATGACTTAGTTTTACTTTTGAAAACCTTCCTGTTCTGTAATTGAATAAATTTAATCCTCCGGCAGTTGCCAGCCATATATTATCTTCCTTATCCTGCTGAATAGATAATATATGATTATTTGAAATGGAATTCCGGTCTTTCGGATCATGATAAAAAACTTTAAATTCGTATCCGTCATAGCGGTTTAATCCGTCATTGGTCCCTATCCATAAAAACCCCTTATTATCAAGGCACAGGTCTGTAATTGTAGTTTGGGACAGCCCGTCAGCCAGGGAATATGATGTAATCTGCGGATTACCTTTAACTATAAAAGGGAGTAATAAAAACAACGTGAAATAAAATATAAAACTCACCCTCCTCATTGGTAATCCGTTAGTTTGTCTATATTCGTGTTGGTTATCAATTAATTTAACCTACCCAACTCAGGTTTAAGTTACAATTTTTTATTTGATTAGGAATACTCGTACCGTGTGAAAAAATAAAAATAATCAGGCAAAAAACAAAAAAAGCCACCATCCATGGCAGCTTTTTTGTAATTTTATTCAGGGTCCGCTGAAAAAGCAGACCCAAAACTGTTTTACTTTTCGTATCCGTAAACGGCAATATCACCCAATTCTTCCTCAATCCTCAATAACTGATTATACTTTGCCATTCTGTCTGAACGGCTTAATGAACCTGTTTTTATCTGGCCCGAATTTGTGGCCACTGCAATATCGGCAATAGTAGAATCCTCCGTTTCACCGGATCTGTGTGATGTAACTGTTGTAAAACCTGCACGATGTGCCATTTCAATGGCATCCAGAGTTTCTGATAGTGAACCTATCTGGTTCACTTTGATCAATATTGAATTAGCACATCCCATTTCAATACCTTTCTTTAAAAACTCAATATTGGTCACAAATATATCATCTCCCACCAGCTGGCATTTATCGCCGATCTTGTCATTAAGGATTTTCCATCCGTCCCAGTCACCTTCATCCATTCCATCTTCAATAGAATCGATAGGATACTTTCCTATCAGCTCTGTAAGATAATCAGCCTGCTCTTCCCGTGTCCTTACTACGCCCTTGTCACCTTCAAATTTGGCATAGTTGTATTTCCCGTCCTCATAAAACTCGGAGGCCGCGCAATCAAGGGCAATGGATACATCACCCCCTTCTGATTTCCTTCCGGGCTTGTATCCGGCTTCTTTAACCGCTGTAATAATAGAATCAAGAGCATCTTCGGTTCCCTCCAGATTAGGGGCAAAACCACCTTCATCACCTACTGCAGTACTCAATCCCCTGGATTTTAAAACTTTCTTAAGTGAATGGAATACTTCAGCTCCCATTCTCAAACCTTCACTGAATGTTTCTGCTCCTACCGGTCTGATCATAAACTCCTGAAAGGCGATCGGCGCATCCGAATGCGAACCCCCGTTGATAATATTCATCATCGGTACAGGGAGGATTTTGGCGTTTGTGCCCCCGATATAGCGGTATAATGGCAAGCCATGATATTCGGCAGCAGCCTTTGCTATAGCAAGGGATACTCCAAGAATAGCATTTGCACCCAGTTTACTTTTTGTTTTTGTACCGTCAAGCTTAATCATCTTTTTATCAATTGCAGTCTGATCAAGAGCGTTCATTCCGATCAGCTCTTTCGCGATGATATCATTTACATTTTTCACAGCTTTCAGTACACCTTTCCCCAGATATCGTTTTTTATCCCCGTCACGCATTTCAAGGGCTTCATTTTCACCTGTTGAGGCACCCGAAGGTACAGCAGCGCGGCCCATAAAACCACTTGCCAGGATCACTTCGGTTTCAATGGTCGGATTGCCTCGTGAATCAAGTATTTCACGAGCATGAATATTGGCTATTTGTCCCATAATTGTATTTTGTTTTAAAATGGATAATATAATTTATAAATTAATAAAAAAGGGATAAAGCCGGCATTCCCTTATCCCTTCAACAACATATTTTAAGAATGTCAGAATAAAACTACTCTTTCTTTTCACTCTCTTCCTGTTGATCATCTTTATTATCTTCTTTATTCTCTGAAGCTCCTTCCTGCATATTTTTCGATCCACTGCCTTCTTCACTCTTTTTCTTTTCTTCTTCCTTCTTTCCTATACCAGCCTCATCAGGTTTTTCATCTGATTTATCCTCTGCCTTCTCCTCAACCTTTACTTCTGCCTTTTCACCAGGTTTTTCTTCTATTTGTTCAGCAGATATTTCTGCTGTCTGACCTGCACCAGTATGCCCGCCGGAAGTTTCTTTAGATTCATCAGGCTTTTTCTCTTTGCTTTCCCCGGAATGCTGAGCTTTTTGTTCCTGGGCTACCTGTTGATCAGGTTGTGCTGTATCGCCTTTCTTGCCTGATCCTCTCCTTCTGCGGCGTGTTTTTGTTTTGGTTTCCTCTTTTTGTGCAAGCAAATTCTCATTATAATCAACCAGCTCAATAATACACATATCGGCATTATCTCCAAGCCGGGTACCGGTTTTTAATATCCGTGTATAACCTCCCGGTCTGTTGATTATTTTAGGAGATACTTCCCTGAACAATTCGGTAACAGCATCCTTATCTTTTAGCTGACTGAACACAATCCTTCTTGAACGCGTGGAGTCATCCTTTGATTTTGTAATAAGGGGCTCGACAAAACCACGCAGTGCTTTAGCTTTTGCTGTAGTTGTACGGATCTTCTTGTGCATGATCAGCGAATTGGCCATATTTGCCAACATGGCTTCCCGGTGCCCTTTTTTCCGCCCTAAATGATTAAAACTCTTTCTGTGTCGCATTTTCTATATCAAATTTATTTCCCGGTAATCAGAAACATTAATTAGTGTTTGTTTATTAAGTCTTAGTGTTTGTTCAAAATGTTAGAGATCAGGGTGCGCGAAAATTTTAAACCGCATTATACTTTGATATTCAAGGATTTAAAATTTTGACAGCAACGCGGATATTGTACATTATGGACAGACACTAATTAATCTTTGTCAAGTTTATAACGTGAAATATCCATGCCAAAATTCAGGTTCATACCTGATAACAGTTCATCCAGCTCGGTAAGTGACTTTTTACCAAAATTCCTGAATTTCAGAAGATCGTTCTTATTGAATTTCACCAGATCTCCCAGTGTATCCACTTCAGCAGCCTTGAGGCAATTCAGTGCCCGCACTGACAAGTCCAGATCCACCAGCTTGGTTTTCAATAACTGCCTCATGTGCAGCACTTCCTCATCAAATTCTTCATTTGCCGATCGTTCATCCGTATCGAGTGTAATCTTTTCATCCGAAAACAGCATAAAATGATAGATAAGAATTTTCGCGGCTTCCTTTAGGGCATCCTTAGGATGAACAGAACCATCGGTCACGATCTCGATGATCAACTTTTCATAGTCTGTTTTCTGCTCAACCCGGTAATTCTCAATCGCGTATTTTACGTTCTTAACCGGTGTGAATATGGAATCTATGGGTACTAAACCGAATTCACCGTCCAAAGGCTTATTCTCTTCAGCCGGAACGTACCCCCTGCCTTTATTTATGCTAACCTCCATCTGCAGGTCAACATCAGTTTCCATATGACAGATCTCCAGATCGGGGTTTAATACCTCAAAGCTACTCAGAAACTTGTTCAGGTCTCCGGCTTTAAATACTTCCTGACCCGATATTGAAACAGTTACTCTTTCATCATCAACATCTTCGATCTGCTTTTTAAACCGTATTTGCTTCAGGTTAAGAATTATTTCGGTAACATCCTCAATCACACCTGTAATTGAAGAAAACTCATGTTCCACACCTTCGATCTTAATTGTTGTTATCGCGTAACCCTCTAAAGAAGACAGAAGTATCCTGCGTAATGCATTCCCAATGGTAATGCCGTAGCCAGGTTCAAGAGGACGAAATTCAAACTTGCCGGAATTATCGTCCGAGTCTATCATAATGACTTTGTCGGGTTTCTGAAATGCTAAAATTGCCATAAATTCAGAATTATTATTTTATTTAGAATACAATTCTACTATTAATTGTTCTTTTATATTTTCAGGGATCTCTTCACGTTCGGGACGGTTTAAAAATTTGCCGGCCATTTGATCTGAATCCCATTCCAGCCAGGAATACCTGACTCCCCTGCCGGACAATGAGTCATTAATAACTTCCAGTGCTTTTGATCTTTCACGGATTTCAACTATATCGCCCGGGCGAAGCAAATAGGAAGGAATATTTACAATTTCTCCGTTTACAACAATATGCCGGTGCGTAACAAGTTGTCTTGCAGCTGCTCTTGTAGGTGCAATATTAAGCCTGTACACTACGTTATCCAGCCTTGACTCGAGAAGCTGGAGCAATACCTCACCGGTAACTCCCTTACTGCTTGTCGCTTTATTAAATAAATTGGCAAACTGCTTTTCAAGTACACCGTATGTGTATTTTGCCTTCTGCTTTTCTTTAAGCTGAACGCCATATTCTGAAAGTTTTCTTCTTCGTTTATTCATCCCGTGCATTCCGGGTGGATAATTCTTCTTTTCAAAGCTTTTATCAACCCCGAAGATCGGATCGCCAAATTTTCGGGCAATTTTTGTTCTTGGTCCAGTATATCTAGCCATTCTGTATAATATAATTTTTAAATTTTAAACGTATTATCTGTTAAACCCTTCTTCTGTTTGGTGGCCGGCAACCATTATGGGGAAGTGGAGTAACATCAACTATTTCTGTTACTTCAATACCTGCAGTATGAATTGTACGGATAGCAGATTCTCTTCCCGAACCGGGCCCTTTCACGAACACCTTGACTTTTCGCAATCCAAGATCATACGCTACTTTTGCACATTCCTGAGCAGCCATCTGGGCAGCGTAAGGAGTATTTTTCTTTGAACCCCTGAAGCCCATCTTACCGGCAGATGCCCAGGATATTACCTGACCCTGGTTATTGGTAAGTGAAATAATGATGTTATTAAACGAAGCATGTATGTGAGCTTGTCCAACAGGCTCTACCTGTACAACTTTTCTTCGTGATGATCCTGTCTTTTTTGCCATAATTCAATCTTATTTTGTAGCTTTCTTTTTGTTCGCGACCGTTCTTCTTCTTCCTTTACGGGTACGTGCATTGTTTTTTGTGCTCTGACCGCGTACCGGCAATCCGATACGATGCCGTATTCCACGATAACAACCAATATCCATCAATCTTTTAATATTAAGCTGCACTGAAGACCTTAACTCACCTTCAACTTTATAACCTTCATTCACAATTTGCCTGATCTTACTGATCTGTTCATCAGTCCATTCCTCTACTTTAATATTCCTGTCCACACCGGCTGAATCAAGAATTTTTTGAGCAGTGCTTTGACCGATACCATAAATATAGGTAAGGCCTATTTCTCCACGTTTATTTCTTGGTAAGTCTACACCAACTATTCTTGCCATAAAAATATATTTATAATTATTTTACAGTATTACAGTTTACTATCCCTGACGCTGTTTGTGCCTGGGATTTTTTTTGTTAATCACATATAAACGTCCTTTTCTTCTTACGATCTTGCAATCAAAGGTGCGTTTTTTTACAGATGCTCGTACTTTCAT
>CAZBJH010000050.1:0-21944 GCA_964492185.1 uncultured Bacteroidales bacterium
TTTTTTAACGGTGATCACCTTGATTTTTTTTAACGGAAAATCCTGAAGGCGGGGTACCGATTCTTGTGATGGTTTATTTGAAAAGGATATTACCGTAAGGACTTACATTGTATATGTCAAGCTTTGCTGTGCAGAAGAGATACGATGTTCAGCAAATCCCACCTCTATTGAAATCAGCATTTAGTTTTGAAGCAGCGTGGACCGTCTCAGAAAAATCGCGTAGATTTCAAGGAAGGTTTTCGTTGTGGGGGCACCGGAGGAACCCTGTCCGAGCGACGACGAAGGAGGAGTGAGTTTGGGTTCCGCATGGAGAAAATCTTCCGTAGAAAATCAAGCGATTTTTATGGAACGGTGACCTTTTTGCCTACTTTTTGGGTGGCAGCCAAAAAGTAGGTCGAACTGCCACGCGGGCAGTTCGAAACACCGGCCTGCGGGAATGTATATTAAAACAATATTATTCTATACAATAGCCATTTAAAATGCGAGCAGCAACGCTGATATCGGACATTATGGGCAGACACTAATTATGGTATTGCTGTTCGTAATATTTAATATAATCACCTGAAATGACATGATCCAGCCATTCAGGGTTTGTCATGTACCAGTCAACAGTTTCAGATAATCCTTCTTCGAAGGTAACCGAGGGAGCCCAACCCAATTCTTTCTGCAATTTCGATGAATCGATTGCATAACGCAGGTCATGTCCTGCACGGTCTTTTACATAAGTGATAAGTTTAGCCGATGTTCCGGGTCTTCGTCTTAGTTTAAGATCCATGATATCACAAAGCTTTCTGAGCAGGTCAATATTTTTCCATTCGTTGTTTCCTCCTATATTGTATGTTTCACCGGGCACGCCCTTATGAAAGATCAGGTCGATAGCTTCTGCATGATCAATGACATAGAGCCAGTCCCTTATATTTTCGCCTTTACCGTACACGGGTATAGGCTTATTGTTCTTAATATTATTGATTGCCAGGGGAATGAGTTTTTCAGGGAACTGGAAGGGACCGTAATTGTTTGAGCAATTGGAAATGATCACCGGTAGGGAATAGGTATTTTTGTATGCTCTAACCAGGTGGTCAGAGCTCGCTTTAGATGCGGAATAGGGGCTACGGGGGTCGTAGGGTGTATTTTCGGTAAAATATCCCTCAGCACCAAGCGAACCGTAAACCTCATCAGTTGAAATATGATAAAACAGTTTGTTCGTATAATCGTTTTTCCAGAATTCCCTCGCGGCATTCAGTAAGTTCACCGTTCCAACGATGTTGGTGGATATAAACTCGTTAGGACTTGATATTGAGCGGTCTACATGCGATTCTGCAGCAAGGTGGATCACTCCGTCTGGTTCAAATTGCCTGAACAATCCTTTTATTTGTTGTTCATTTGTTATGTCGCCTTTTATAAAAGTATAATTTGGTTTGTTTTCTATATCACTGAGGTTTTCAAGATTACCTGCATAAGTCAGTTTATCCAGGTTAATGATCCTCTGGCGGGGATAATTGTTTACGAATTGCCGCGCTACATGTGATCCGATAAATCCTGCTCCTCCTGTTATAAGTATAGTCTTCATATTAGTTCCTTTATAATATTTTTTATCTCTCCACTCATCAGAGTTTGTCAATAAACACTCATTAGTCTCCCGCATTCAACCCCTCTCCTTTTACTTTCTTTTTAACGTTCCGGCAGATTGCAAAATACAGATCATCATGTACCATTCAGTTTTTTTCTATTCTATCCCTGTTCACCGTATATCGTTAATTGTTATTCATTCAGGAGCTTCCTGATATGTTTCTCCCATTTCCATGCTGATAATAATGTATCTTCAAGCGATATTGAGGTTTTCCAGCCCAGTTCCTCATTGGCCTTTGAGGTATCGGCCCATACTTTCTCAATGTCTCCGGGACGCCTGTCAACGATTTTATACTTAATTCTGATACCGGTAGCCTTCTCAAAGGCATTTATTATCTCCAGCACGGAAGTCCCGCTGCCGGTTCCAAGATTAAAGACTTCGTATGGTGTTTTATTCTTATTGTTCAGCAGGCGTTCAATAGCTACAACATGTGCCCTGGCAAGATCAACTACATTGATATAATCACGTATGCCGGTTCCGTCGGGTGTATTATAGTCATTTCCGAATACTTTTACTTCATCACGAATGCCAATAGCGGTTTGTGTTACAAAAGGCACCAGGTTAAGAGGTATGCCCAGCGGTAGTTCACCGATCAGTGCAGATCCGTGAGCTCCTATAGGATTGAAATACCGGAGCGATATTGCTTTGAGATTGTTATGAGCATTAAGTGTATCCTGAATGATCTCTTCTGATATTTGTTTGGTATTGCCATACGGAGAATTTGCCTTTTTCACAGGAGCATCTTCGGTGACCGGCAGCTTGTCAGGTTCGCCATAGACCGTGCATGATGAGGAAAAGACAATATTCGGGATACCATGGTCACGCATGGCTATCAGCAGATTTAATAAGGATTCGATATTGTTGTGATAATAATCAATAGGTTTGCTCACCGATTCACCAACAGCTTTGTAGGCGGCAAAATGAATGATAGCTTCAATGCCTGGGTATTTAAGGTACATTTCAAGGGTTCCTGCTTTATCACACAGGTCAAGTTTCTCAAATGCCGGGCGTGTACCCGTGATCTGTTCAATCCAGTCCACAACTTCAGGCCGTGAATTGGAGAGATTGTCAACGATCAGAACATCAAATCCGCTTTCTATAAGTTCAACTGTGGTATGTGATCCAATATACCCTGTTCCTCCGGTAACCAGAATTAGCTTCTTCATTTTATCTTATTGTCAGACTTATTTTGAATTTATTTTATTAACTATCCCATTTTTCAATATATATTGCTCCCCGCTTTCGGGGCATGCAGCCAGTCCTTTTTCATTGAACTTCAGCCGGTGTCCGTATTCGCTCATCCAGCCGGTTTGATGCGCGGGATTACCTATTGCCAGTGCATAAGCGGCAACATTTTTTGTTACTACAGAGCCGGCCCCGATAAATGCGTATTCACCAATATCATGTCCGCATATAATGGTAGCATTGGCACCTATTGTTGCCCCTTTTTTCACGACAGTCTTTATATACTGGTCTTTTCGGGCCACTGCACTCCGGGGATTGATGATATTTGTGAACACCATTGAGGGACCAAGGAAAACATTATCCTCACAAATAACCCCTGTATATATTGAAACGTTGTTTTGCACTTTAACATTGTTCCCGAGCATAACACCCGGGGAAACAACAACATTTTGTCCCAGATTGCAGTTGTTGCCAATCACACAGTCAGACATTATATGAGAAAAGTGCCATATTTTTGTTCCTTTGCCTATGCGGCATCCTTCGTCAATAACAACTGTTTCATGTGCAAAGTATTCTTTCATAAGGCTGGTTTATTTTCTGTATATTCCATGACATGATCAGTAATATATTCAAGCTGATCCTTGCCCATTTCCGTATGGATGGGTAAAGACAAAACCGTATCACATAATTTTTGTGTAACCTTCAGTGACCGGTTACCAGGGGAATATTGACGGTAAGCCTTTTGCCGGTGCATTGCCACAGGATAATATATCATGGTGGGAATACCCCTGGATTTAAGGTATTTTTGCATTTCTTCACGATTGATATTATCATGCAACCTGAGGGTATACTGATGATAAACATGTGTTGACCAGGATGCTCTGACCGGGATCTTAATTACGGAACTTTGCCTGAAGGCCTCATCGTAAAATCCGGCCGCGGTTTGCCTGGCCCGGTTGAAATCGTCAAGGTATTTGAGTTTAACAAGTAAAATGGCAGCCTGAATGGTATCTAAACGTGAATTTACGCCTATTGAATCATTGAAATACTTTTTTTTGCTTCCATGGTTTACTATCATTGATAACTTTTCTGCAAGAATATCATCGTCAGTCATTAATGCACCGCCGTCACCAAAACAGGCAAGTGTTTTAGATGGAAAAAATGAGGTGCATCCGATGTTCCCGATCGTTCCTGCCTTACGCCTGGTCATATCTGCTGAAATATGTTCGGCCCCTGTGGCCTGGGCAACATCTTCAATAATATGCAGATTGTGTTGCCTGGCAATTGACATGATACTGTCCATATCTGCACACTGACCGAATAAATGAACCGGAACAATTGCTCTTGTCTTGTTGGTTATTGCTTTTTGAACTTCTTCCGGATCAATTGTAAATGTATCCGGAGCAATATCAACAAATACCGGTTTCAATCCGAGAAGTACGATAACTTCAATAGTGGCTATAAAGGTAAAATCGGGGGTGATAACTTCATCTCCGGGTTGAAGGCCAAGAGCCATCATGCTTATTTGCAATGCATCCGTTCCGTTAGCACATGGAATAACATGTTTTACATGCAGGTAATTTTGAAGTTCCTTTTGAAATGTCTTTACCTCGGGGCCGTTAATAAATGCTGAAGAGTCAATAACCTGCTGAATGGCAGGGTCAATTTCCCCTTTTAATCTCTCATACTGAGTCTTCAGGTCAACCATTCTGATGGTGTCCATAAATCGATATTTTAAAAACCGCACTAAGATAATGATTAATAAAGTAAAGGAAAAATACGTCTGCTGTTAAAGGAGTACTAATTATTTATTAAATTTAACCGGTATTAAAAGGAATAATAAGGAACTGAATTGTGAATATTGACCGATACATTAAAGAGCTGATAAGACTGAGTGAATGTGTTATACTTCCCGGATTTGGCGGATTTGTTACCCGATACCGTTCTGCCAGGTATGATAGCCATTGCCGGCTCTTATCTCCTCCCTCCAAGGAAGTCAGATTCAGAAATGATCTGACACGCGATAATGGTGTCCTGGTTGAATATATTGCTAAACACGAAAGAATAAGAAGCAGGAAGGCCAGGATAATTATTGAAAAATATGTCGCGGATAAGATACAGCAGATTGAAGGGAAAGGTGAAACAGAAATTCCGGGTATTGGTGTTTTTCGTTATGGAAGTGATGGTAAGATAGATTTTTTACCTGATGAAAAGGAGAACTTTCTTGTTGATTCATACGGGTTAGAGGAAATTGAAGTAAGTAATATGCCTGAATCTGAAAACGGTCCCGGAACAAATGCCGGCCCTGTTCAATCTATAGATACCTTAAAAAGAAAGAATACCGGGTTATGGATTGCGGCGGGAATATTAATGATCCTGGGTCTTGGTTTATTGCTGGTTTTAATGAACCGGAATTACAGTGATGAAAATGAAAATACTTTTCTATCATTTGATTTGCTGCCGGGCAAAAATAAACAGGATGACAGCTATGTGTTCGGTAAGCAACGCATTATTGAGCCTGATTCGATGCAAAAAGAGATATCAGGACATATTGACCGCGGTACTGACAAGAAAAATGCCCTGTTTTACGATGCCGGCTCTCAGGATACCTCCGAAATTCAGGAAGATCTTCCCGTAATGGAAAATCCCTCATGTTCAATTGTTTATCATATTGTAGCCGGAAGTTTCAAGAGCCTGAGAAATGCCGAAAGATTAGAATCAAGGCTGAATGCAGAGGGCTATAAGTCAAAGATTGTTAACAGCAACACTTATTATATGGTGGTTCTTGACTCATTCGTTGAAAAAAACAAAGCAATTGATGAAATGCGGCGGATAAGGAATAGTATTGACCAGTCGGTATGGATATTAAGCCTTTAAGTAGGATTATGGTATTTTGCGGCACAATTATTGGCAATAGGAAAGCCGGAAGCAAAAAAAGCTGAAAGCTGCAAAAAAGCTATTCCCCTCCCTGGAGGGGTTAGGGGTGGGTCTTTAAGGTGGCCGGTATAATAAGCCGGAAGCCGGAAGCCACAAGTCACAGACTTGCGGCAGGGATGGGGAATTGTTTAAATGTTTAATCGTTGAATTGTTGAATTGTTGAATCGGTGAATTGTTGATGAGATAAAACCTTCTTTTTAGCCACAGCTAATCCCCCCCGGGAGGGGTAGGGGTGGGTCTTTAAGGTGGCTGGTATAATAAGCCGGAAGCCGGAAGCCGGAAGCCACAAGTCACAGACTTGCGGCAGGGATGAGCCGAAAGCCGAAAGAGGCTAATCGGGCTATCATCTTCAGGTTATATTCAACTACCCAAGGTATTAAACTTCTCAACTGTTCGTGCGTTTACTTTATTTGATCTCCGCGCCATTTTCCGTATTTTTATCAGGCATAACAAAACTGAGTTTTCCCTCAGTGTTTTCAGCCATGAGTATCATTCCCTGTGAAATGATGCCCCGGATCTTTCTCGGCTGGAGATTTACCAAAATGCAAACCTGTTGTCCGATGATCTTCTCAGGATCGAAAAATTCCGCTATACCTGAAACAACGGTACGCTGATCAATACCGGTATCAATTTCCAGTTTCAGGAGCTTTTTTGTTTTGGGGACTTTTTCTGCTTTTACTATAGTACCGGTACGGATATCTAATTTACTGAATTCGTCATAGGATATATCTTCTTTTGCCGGTTTCAAAGCAGGTTTCTTATCTTCAGTATTTACCTTTGATGCCCTGAGCTTTTCAAGCTGTTGTTCAATTTCGCCGTCTTCAATTTTTTCGAAAAGTAAGGAAGGTTTATTTATACGATGTCCTTTTTTCAGCAGATCGGTTGAGCCGGTTTCTTTCCATGAAAATTGTCCGGTATTTAAAAAACCGCTCAGCTTTTTAGCTGAGAAAGGTAGAAATGGTGCAAGCAGTGTAGACAGGTTGGCTGAAATCTGTAGTGATATGTTTAGTATGGTCTTAACCCTTTCCTGATCCGTTTTGAACAATATCCATGGTTCTGTATCAGCAAGATATTTGTTGCCCAGTCGTGCAAGGTCCATAGCAAGTTTAAGGGCTTCGCGGAAACGATAATTCTCAAGGCTGTATTCAACTTTTTCCTTTATTGTTGTGATCTCCGAAAGTGTGTATCTGTCGTATTCCGTAAGCTCATTTCTCTCAGGCACCTGGCCGTCAAAATATTTGTTGGTAAGCACAAGGGCACGGTTTACAAAGTTTCCGAAAATGGCAACGAGTTCATTATTATTTCGCGACTGAAAATCTTTCCAGGTAAAATCATTATCTTTTGTTTCAGGCGCATTGGCACACAATACATAACGCAATACATCCTCTTTGCCTTTAAAATCTTCAAGGTATTCATGCAGCCATACTGCCCAGTTGCGCGAAGTAGAGATCTTGTCATTTTCGAGATTAAGGAATTCATTGGCAGGAACATTATCGGGCAGGATATAACTGCCTTCAGCTTTCAGCATGACGGGGAAAATAATACAATGAAAAACGATATTGTCTTTTCCTATAAAATGTACCAGTTTGGTTTCTTTATCCTTCCAGTATTTTTCCCAGTCGGGAGTAAGGTCCTTCGTAGCTGAGATATATCCTATAGGTGCATCAAACCAAACATACAATACTTTGCCTTTTGCTCCTTCCACAGGTACGGGAATGCCCCATTCCAGGTCACGGCTGACAGCCCTTGGATGCAATCCCTGATCTATCCATGATTTACATTGCCCGTATACATTGGGTTTCCAGTTTTTATGTTCCTCAAGTATCCACTGACGTAAAAAATTTTCATGTTTGTCCAGGGGTAAAAACCAGTGTGTGGTTTTTCTTAAGATGGGCTTTGAACCACTGAGCATGGAACGTGGATTGATAAGTTCATTCGGACTGAGCGAACTGCCGCAATTTTCACACTGGTCACCATAAGCCGATTCGTTGCCGCAATTAGGACAGGTACCCGTAATATAACGGTCGGCCAAAAACTGCCCTGCTTCTTCATCAAAATACTGCTCTGTTGTTTTTTCTATGAATTCACCCTTATTATAAAGGGTTTTAAAAAAATCACCGGCTGTCCGGTAGTGTGTTTTTGTTGTGGTGCGGGAGTATATATCAAATGATATGCCGAATTCTTCAAAGGATTGTTTAATCATGGCGTGATACCGGTCAACGATATCCTGTGGTGGCACCCCTTCATTCCGTGCCTTGATAGTTATAGGTACACCGTGCTCATCCGAACCGCAAATATATTTTACATCTTCACCTTTCAGTCGTAAATATCTTACATATATATCAGCCGGTATGTATACCCCGGCCAGATGACCGATATGAACAGGACCATTGGCATAAGGAAGTGCGGCAGTAACCAGATATCTTTTAAATTTTTTCATTACGGTGTTTTCTTCTTGTGTATATGTAGAACAGATTTATTAATTTGGCAAAGATATTGAATTAAGACTTTTTACGAAATAACCATGATCCTTATTAATCATATAATCATAAAATAGCCATGATCCGCCTTCCTTACCTGCAGCCTGATGATCCCGTCTATATAACTGCTCCGGCAAGTCCTGTGAAAAAAGCAGATATAGTACCGGCAGCTGATATTTATACCGGCTGGGGTTTAAAGGTGCAGTTCGCGAAACACCTTTATGCAAGTAAAGATCAATTTGCCGGTAAGGACGATGACAGGCTGGCGGATTTTCAATCCGGACTGGATAATCCCGGTATTAAAGCGATCATTTGTGCTCGCGGGGGTTATGGAACGATCCGGATATTAAGTAAATTGAATTTTGACCGGTTTAAATCATATCCTAAATGGATAGTCGGTTTTAGTGATATTACCCTGCTGCATATTTTGCTTAATAATAATATGCATTTCGAGAGTCTGCATGGCCCCATGCCAATTAATATTAACAGTGATGATAAACAGAAAGACATGATTGAGAACATGAAATCACTGTTGTTTGGCAAACCCGTTGATTATACCTTTCCTTCTGATACCAATAATCGCCAGGGCACTGGTATTGGCCAGTTGATCGGAGGAAATCTGTCGATATTGTGCAGTACTATGGGAACGCCTTATGAACCTGATACAAGTGGCAGGATATTATTTATAGAAGATGTTGATGAATATTTGTATCATATTGACCGTATGATGTGGACACTCAAGCTGGCAGGAAAACTCAGTGCTTTGAGAGGGCTTGTTATTGGGGCTATGAATGATATGAAAGATAAACGTTTGCCATTCGGAAAATCAGCCTATGAGATAATCGCGGAAGCGGTTGCAGATTATGACTATCCGGTGGCTTTCGGTTTCCCCGCGGGGCATATAAGTTCCAACCATCCCCTGATAATGGGCAGGCGCACCGAACTTAAGGTCGATGAAAAGGGGTCAAATCTTATATTTAAAAGCTGAACGGTCCTATGGGAGAGCATAATGATCTTGGGAAAAAAGGTGAGGTGATTGCTGTAAATTATCTGAAGCATAAGGGATATTCAATTATAGCTGTAAACTGGCGTTACAGGCATAAAGAGATCGATATTGTTGCCAGGGATAAAGATTTTCTGGTGATCGTTGAAGTAAAAACAAGAAAAAATAATTCCTGTACCTTGCCGGAAGAGTCAGTTAATACTAATAAAAAAAGGCATTTGGTCAATGCGGCTGAGGTTTACATCATGCGTAACAAAA
Organism: uncultured Bacteroidales bacterium; assembly: GCA_964492185.1. GTDB lineage: Bacteria > Bacteroidota > Bacteroidia > Bacteroidales > UBA10428 > JAFGSZ01. The sequence continues at coordinate 9,494 of CAZBJH010000050.1, forward strand.
TAGATCTCGAAACGCGCTTTGATATTATTTCCATAGGTTTCGATATCAAAGGAAAACCTGAGATAAGACATATTAAAGAGGCATTTCATCCCTCTGCATTGTAACAGGGGTATGTGTGGAGTTGAGCATTGTTACTTCGGGCTTTGAGTTTTTTACAGCCATTTTCTCATTACTTTTGTTTTACAGTTTAAACAATAAAAATCAGAAAAAATGAAAAAGCTGATAACCTATTTTTTCCAGGGATTGCTTTATATTACTCCTGCAGCATTGACAATTTATATAGTTTATATTGTTTTCAACCTGATCGACGGGGTTTTGCAAACATACCTGATGGAGTATTTGCCCGTCAGGATACCGGGACTGGGTATAATAATTCTTTTGTTTATTATCGCATTACTCGGATATGTAGGTCAGACCCTTCTTTTTAAGCCTTTACAGATATGGATTGACCGGTTAATGAAAAATGCCCCTCTTGTGAAAGTGCTTTATTCTTCTATCCGTGACCTGTTATCTGCCTTTGTCGGGAAAGAAAAGAAATTTGACAAACCGGTGCTTGTGTTGGTAAATACAATATCCAATTTGGAGAAAGTAGGTTTTATAACAAATGAGGACCTGGGCGATCTGACGATAAAGGATAAAGTTGCAGTGTATTTTCCTCACAGCTATAATTTCTCGGGTGAGATGTTTATCGTACCAAGGGAACATATAACCTTACTGGATATTTCCTCTTCCGAAGCTATGAAATTTATAGTCTCCGGAGGGATCACGAAAGTTTGAGAGTGAAGTTGGTTATTGCAGACCGGATCAGTGTTATATTTCAGTATCCGAAAGTTGATAACCGGTATAAGGTTATTCGGGAACCGGTTTTCAGGTTTTCGAAGGTTTGACTTTGAATACTATTCATTATATTTGACTGACTCTAACCAGTGTCTGTCCATAAAGTCCCATTTGCTGCGTTACGCTTGTCCGAAAATTGCTCATTTACGACAAGTAAACCCCCATATGCCGCAAGTCTGTGACTTGTGGCTCTCGCATTTTCGAACTGCGCAAGCCTTGCAAATGGAACTTTCTGAACAGACACATGACCAGTTAAATATTTTGCCAACTTTATGGACAGACACTAACTGGAGTTTGTCAATAAACTTATAGTGTTTGTTCAGAATGTTCGAGATCAAGGCGCGTGAACATTTTAAACCGCAGAATACTAAAGTATTTGAGGATTTAAAATGTGAGCAGCAACGCGGATATCGGACATTATGGACAGACACTAACTAATAACAGATATATGGAACTACTACCAACCAAAGACGAACGAAACATGGGTATGCTTTGTCATTTGCTTGCCCTCAGCGGTTTTGTCATACCATTCGGCTGGATCTTCGGGCCTATGATCGTTTGGCTGATAAAAAAGGACCAGTCCGAATTTGTTAACCGGCAGGGTAAGGATGCCCTGAATTTTCAAATATCGATGTTGATCTGGACTATTTGTTGTATTCCTTTGATCATCATAATTATTGGAATAATAGCTTTGATAGGTCTTGCCATACTAAATATTATCATGATCATTGTCGCATCGGTAAGGGCAGCAGACGGACAATCAACAGAGTACCCTTTGAGCCTTAAAATATTACAATAACGGTAGTCAGCGCCGTGCAATTAGCCCGGTAAAGCCAATAATGCAGGTTAAAACAATCCTTCTACCGACAGGTAACGTTCACCTGTATCATAATTAAATGCAATGATACGCGAACCTGCCGGAAGTTCCTTTAGTTTTTTGGCTATTGCCGCCAGTGTGGCACCTGAAGAAATACCGCCGAAAATACCTTCTTCATGGGCAGCACGCTTTGTATATTCAACGGCCTCCTGATGCGATACCTTTATGGTGCCGTTCAGAACATTAATATTAAGGGTATCGGGGATGAATCCGGCACCTATTCCCTGTATGGGATGAGGGCCGGGCTGGCCACCACTTATCACCGGTGATGCTTCCGGCTCGACCGCATATGCTTCAAGGTCGGGAAATTTCTTTTTTAGTTCCTGTGTCACTCCTGTTATATGTCCTCCAGTACCAACACCTGTGATAAGATAGTCAAATCCCTCGGGGAAATCATTTATAATCTCCTGTGCTGTCGCGGTTCTGTGAATTTCGGGATTGGCTTCATTATCAAACTGTGAAGGTATCCATACATCCGGGTTACCGTCCCTGATCTGTCGCGCTCTTTCAATAGCTCCATTCATTCCTTTTTCCCTGGGAGTGAGTTCAAATTCCGCACCGTATGCTGCCATGATCTTGCGGCGTTCAACCGACATTGATTCCGGCATTACCAGGATAAGACGGTACTTTTTTACCGCGGCAACCATGGCAAGCCCGATTCCTGTATTTCCCGATGTAGGTTCAACAATAACTGAATTTTTGTTAAGCAAGCCTTGTTTTTCAGCTTTTTCTACCATTGATAAAGCAATACGGTCTTTAATACTGCCTCCCGGATTGCTTCTTTCAAGTTTCAGCCATACTTCGTAATCCTTCGGATACAGTTTATTTACCTTTATATGGGGAGTATTGCCAATAATATCCAATATGTTATTTGCTTTCATTACGTATTATAGATTTGCTTTCATGATAAACAACCGAGTTGGGTGATACGCTTGATGTTAGCCATACATTACCGCCAATAACCGTGTCATGGCCAATTGTGGTATCGCCGCCAAGTATTGTACTGCCCGAATATATAATTACATTATCCTCGATAGTGGGATGTCTTTTTTTTCCTTTCATATCTTTTCTTACGAATAACGCGCCTAAGGTAACACCCTGATATATCTTCACATTTTCACCGATCTTTGTTGTTTCCCCGATTACAACACCCGTGCCATGGTCAATAAAGAAATTTCTCCCGATCTCTGCCCCGGGGTGAATATCGATCCCGGTCTTACTGTGTGCATATTCCGACATGATCCTTGGCAGGAAAGGAACCTTTAGCCGGTATAAAACATGAGCAAGGCGGTATATCGTTATCGAATAGAATCCGGGGTAGTATAATATAACACTTTCCTTTGAACGGGCCGCGGGATCAAAATCCAGAAAAGCCGTAGCGTCTTGTATCAGGCTTTCATACACAGCCGGGATCTCATTAAAAAAAGATGAAGTAATTTCCTGTGCCGACTGAGTAATTAAAGTTTCAACCGGATGAATGATATTTTGAAAATCAATCTCAAGTTGTGACAAGTTTAGTTTGATCTGGGGCAGGGTACATGTTTTATCTTCTTTGAAAGGAAACAGGAACGCGATCAGGTTATCGGTAAAACGGTGTGCCTTAATCATCGACGGGACTTCTTTACGGAAGTCTTTATACTGTTCATTCAGGTATTCCGGGAATGTATTGATTGATATCATGATCAAAGTATCTTGAATGGTTAAACAAGTAGTTGAAGTATATGTTTACCTGAATTGTCTCAATTATTATTTTTTTTCAGCAGATCAAGTTTATTATAGGAGGTAATGAGCCCCTTGATAAGTGCCGAGCTAAAGCCCTGATGCTCCATTTCATTCAGGCCTGAAATAGTTATACCCAAAGGAGTGGTTACCTTATCAATTTCTTTTTCAGGATGGTTACCACTTTCGAGGATAAGTTGGGAAGCTCCCCTGATTGTTTGTGCCGTGATCAATTGTGAAAGTTCAGCCCCGAATCCGATCTCAATGCCGCCCTGTGAGACGGCCCTCATGAACCTGAGGGCAAAAGCTATACCACATGCTCCGAGTACGGTTGCCGCACCCATTAGTTCTTCGTTGATTACAACAGTTTTTCCAAGGGTATCGAACAGGCCTGTGATGATTTCTTCATAAGGTTTATCATCATCATGCGATGCGATACACGTCATGGATTCGCGAAGTGCAACCGCTATGTTGGGCATAGCCCTGAATATTGGAATATTGCCCGTGATGGCAGATATTTCCTTAATAGTAACTCCGGAAACTACAGAAACAATAATATGTTTTTCTTTATTCAGTTTGGTTTTGATCTCCTCCAGCAAATGAAACACCTGATGGGGTTTAACGGCAATAATAATGATACCGGCTTTTTTTACCGCCAGCAAATTATCATCTGTCACTTCTATTTGCTGATCAATAAATTCATCAAGCAGATGAACGCGGCGACGCGTTACGGTAAGTTTTTCTGCAGGATGCTTGCTTTTGATCAGGCCGCGAAGTATTGAAGACCCCAGGTTCCCCGCGCCAAGAATAGAGATATGATATTGGTGCATAATGCGTTCAGGTTTAGCGGTGTAAAAAAATAAAAATGCTCGTTTCGGTATAAAGATAAGCCAAAACGAGCATATACTAAAATTAAATTCCTGCTTATCCCCGGATCGCTTTTATACCCGGTAGTTCTTTACCTTCAAGATATTCGAGCATAGCGCCCCCGCCTGTTGAAACATAGCTGACCCGATCAGCAAGTTTGTTTTTGTTAATGGCAGCCACTGAATCGCCGCCTCCTATAAGGCTGAAAGCGCCTTTAGCGGTAGCTGCGGCGATGGCCCTGGCGATCTCTGATGTTCCTTTCGAGAATTTTTCCATTTCAAAAACACCCATCGGGCCGTTCCAGAGTATGGTCTTTGAATTTTCTATTACCTCTTTGTATTGTTTTATGGTTTCCGGACCGATATCCAAACCCATCCAGCCATCAGGTGTTTTGTCCGTATCCGAGACGGAAGTCATTGCCTCCGCATCAAACTGATCTGCATTTACGGCATCAACAGGGAGGTAAAGCTTAACATTATGTTCTTTTGCTTTTTCAATAATGCTTAGGGCAAGGTCAAGCTTATCCTCTTCACATAGCGATTTTCCAATCTTTCCGCCTTTTGCTTTAATAAAGGTATAGGTCATGCCACCGCCAATCAAAAGGTTTTCTATTTTGGGCAACAGGTTTTCGATTACCTGTATCTTATCCGATACTTTAGCTCCGCCCATTATAGCTGTAAAGGGTTTCTCGGAGCGGTGAACGACCTTGTCCATACTTTTAAGCTCGCTATCGATCAGAAACCCGAACATCTTTTTATCTTCATCAAAGTATCGTGCGATAATGGTTGTTGAAGCATGTGCACGATGAGCTGTTCCAAAGGCGTCATTTACATATACATCTGTACCTTCGGCAAGCTTCTTCGAAAATTCCCCGTCACCCTTGGTTTCCTCTTTGTAGAAACGTAAATTTTCAAGTACGAGAATTTCTCCCGGCTTAAGGTTTTTCTTTTTTTCCAGTGTTGCATCGCCTATACAATCATTTGCAAAACTGACTTTCGTGCCTGTTAATTTTTCCAGTTCGGGGACCACATGTTTAAGTGAAAATTTTTCCTCCGGTCCTTCCTTAGGCCTCCCTAGATGAGACATCAAAACTGCAGAGCCCCCGTCACCAATTATTTTTTTTATCGTTGGCAGTGCACCCCTGATACGGTTATTGTCAGTCACTTCAAACTTATCGTTCAGCGGGACATTAAAATCTACCCTTACAATGGCTTTCTTTCCTGAAAAATTATAATTATCAATTGTTTGCATAATTGTGTTTTTATTGTTTACGGATTCTTTCCGGAAATTTTTGTTGTGCAAAGGTAAAAAACTATTTTTATTTAACTTTGCCCAAAATAAAATAACAAGCCTTCAATATATATGCTTCAGGCTTAAGGCAGATGGAAGGCCTGGAAAGCTGAACCTTTAGCCCGGTTAAATCAATAATGCCGGCAAGGATCAATAGATCAAATTATTAATAATTGTAGCCGGGAAAACTTTGATATGTTATTTAGTGAAATAATAGGACAAAAAAAAATAAAGGATCAGCTTATCCGGTCGGTGAAGGATCAGAGGGTGAGTCATGCCCAATTGTTCACAGGGCCGGAAGGTTCGGGTAAACTGGCTTTGGCTGTTGCTTATGCACAATATCTGTCATGTACCGGCAGATTGACGGATGATGCCTGTGGTCAATGCCCGGCCTGTAATAAATTTCAAAAGCTGATTCATCCGGACCTTCATTTTGTATTTCCTGTAAATACCAATAAAAAAATTGCTAAAAATCCTGTCAGTGATGATTTTATAGAAGAATGGAGAAGTTTTTTGCTTGAGAATCCTTATCGAAATTCACAGATGTGGTATGAACACATTGAGGTGGAAAACAAACAGGGGCTTATAAGTAAATTTGAAAGTGAGTCAATCATAAGAAAATTATCTTATAAACCGTATGAATCAGAATACAAAATACTGATAATCTGGCTTCCCGAAAAAATGAATCCTCATGCTGCCAATAAACTGCTTAAGATGATCGAAGAGCCACCGGAGAAAACACTTTTTTTGTTAATAAGTGAAAGTACAGATCAGATCCTGCCCACAATATTGTCGCGGACACAAATTATAAAAGTGCCAAAGATCGATTCAGACGAGTTACACATGGCACTTAAAAAGCAATACAATTTAACCGATAAGGAATTAACATTTATTGTACATTTGGCGAATGGTAATTATATCCGGGCTGTTGATGCGATAAATAAAAGTGCTGATAATGAATATAATCTGGACATGTTTACCAAATTAACACGACTTTGTTATAAGAACAAAATTCCGGGCCTTATAACCTGGGCTGAGGAAATGGCTGCACTGGGGCGTGAAAAACAGAAAGATTTTTTTGATTTTGCCATTCATATGATCAGGGAGAATTTTATAATGAATTTCAATAATCCGGAGCTGGTGTTTTTAAGCCGCGAAGAATATAATTTTTCAGACAGGTTTCATCCTTTTATCAACGGGGGAAATGTTATCTCCATATCTGATGAGATCAACCGGGCATACAGGCATATTGAACAAAACGGGAACGGCAGGATCATATTTCTTGATTTTACCTTACGGCTGGTAAAATTAATAGGACCTTAATTTTTATTATTTTTGTAGTTGCGGATATAAATCAACAGCATAATCAAATAGTATGGAAAATGAGGAATATATAGGAAGAGGATGCCGCATAAATAAGAAAAGTGGCGAGACAATATGTAACAGCGGATGCCATAAGCTGGATAGTTATGACTGGCTGCATGATATTTCTGACTGCTGTGCTTCTAATGATATAGTTGAAGTAAGATTTAAAAATACGAGGAAAGGTTATTATCAGAACACCAACAAGATCCGCCTGAGCAAGGGCGATGTGATCGCTGTTGAGGCTACCCCCGGGCATGATATAGGAATTGTTGTGCTTACGGGAGAAATTGTCAACCAGCGTTATAAACCATTTATTGCCGGAAATCAAAGGGAAGAACCGAAAAAAGTATATCGTAAAGCCAAGCAGGTTGATATTCAGAAGTGGAAGGAAGCTATTGAACTTGAAAATGAAACTATGCTTAAAGCCAGAAAGATATCTGATGATCTTGGGCTTGAGATGAAGATAGGTGATGTGGAATACCAGGGTGATAAGACGAAAGCAATTTTTTATTATATTGCTGATGACCGGGTTGATTTTCGTGAATTGATAAAGGTTCTTGCCGATCAGTTTAAGGTAAGAATTGAGATGAAACAAATCGGGGCACGCCAGGAGGCAGGCAGGATAGGAGGCATAGGTACCTGCGGAAGAGAATTATGCTGTTCTTCATGGATCACTAATTTTGTTTCTGTTACTACTAATGCCGCGAGGTATCAGGAAGTATCCCTTAATCCGCAAAAGCTTGCCGGTCAGTGCGGGAAACTGAAATGTTGCCTTAATTATGAACTGGATGCATACCTGGATGCCCAGAAAGATTTTCCGGATACTTCTATTGCACTGGAAACAAAGAAGGGTAAAGCGTATCATCAAAAAACCGATGTTTTTAAACGTTTAATGTGGTATTCTTACAGCAGGGAATCGGCGGAAGGTCTAACCTGCATGACTATTGATACTGTAAATGAAATTATCAGTAAGAATAAAAAAGGCGAGGTTGTTGAAAAATTGATGGGAGTCGAAGAATCATCAATGGCATCAGTAATAGATTACCAGAATGCGCTTGATGAAGAAGAGTCGCTGTCAAGATTTGATGAAGGTCCCCAATCTTCAGCAAAAGAAAAAAGACATAAGAAAAGGAGAAAGAATAAACATGGTAAATAAAATTATTCCTGCAGTTTGTCTTTTACTGTTTATTAATGGTTGCGACAACAAACGTGTATTTGAAAAAAATACAGAAATTGCCAACGCTGTATGGGACAGTGAAAATATTATCAGTTATGATGTTCCTGTTATGGATACTGTACAGGCACATGATGTTTTTCTGAATATTCGGAATTCGGGAAAATATAAATACAGCAATTTGTTTGTTTTTATTACAACTCATGCCCCCAATGGAAATATTCTTACCGATACCCTGGAGATCCCGCTGGCCGACCGGCATGGTAAGTGGCTGGGCAGGGGTATAGGTGATATATGGACGCATCAGGTTCCTTATAAAACAAACATCCGGTTTCCTTACCGGGGAATATATACATTTGGGATACAACAGGCAATGAGAACTGAACACCTGCATGAGATATATGATATCGGACTACGTGTTGCCCGCGCAAAATAGAATGTGTTAATTGTGACAAAAAATAAGCTGACACGTTTCGCGGAAATGGATACATTTTCAAATGTTATCCAGCCATCCTTTGAAGAAGTATTTGGTAAAGATCACAGGCTTAAAGGGCAATGGAGGAAAGTTTGTTTCCGGAATTCACAGCCGCTCATACTTGAACTCGGATGCGGTAAAGGTGAATATACTGTAGGGCTGGCACGTATGTTCCCGCGACTGAATTTTGTGGGGATTGATATTAAGGGAGCCAGAATGTGGCGCGGTGCAAAAACTGCATTGGAAGAGGGCATTGAAAATGTTGTTTTTTTACGTACAAGAATTGAACTGATAAATTCTTTTTTCGATACGGGTGAGGTGAATGAAATATGGCTTACCTTCCCTGATCCTCAACCCAAGAAGCCAAAAAAAAGGCTATCTTCAAGCCGGTTCCTGAATTCTTATAAGTTGTTTTTAGCTCCCCGGGGGAAGATTCACCTTAAAACCGATAACGAAATGTTGTTTCGATATACATTGGAACTCATAGATAAAAATAATTTATTGGCTGAAGAGGTATATGAAAATTTATATAAAGAAAAAACAGCAGATCCTGTCCTGAATATAAAAACCTATTATGAAAAGCAATTTCTTGAACAAGGCCTCCCGATCTCTTATCTTGGATTCAGGCTCGGACAAGCCGATCAGATAATCGAACCATAGGCAGATGGATGATGAAAGTTTTTTTGAGCGTGTTTACAGGGTAACCAGGTGTATTCCCAGTGGCAGGATTACTACTTATGGTGCTATAGCCCGTTATATCGGATCTCCACAGGCTGCCCGGATGGTGGGCTGGGCTCTTAATCAGTCTCATTCATCTGGCGAATTTATACCTGCTCATCGTGTTATTAACAGAAATGGATGTTTAACCGGAAAGCATCATTTCAGACATGAAAATATGATGCAGGAATTGCTGGAAAACGAAGGAGTAAGAGTAGTGAACGATCAGGTTCCTGATTTTCAGGCTTTGTTTTGGGACCCTAATGAAGAATTAAAATAACCTGCATATGGCATTGCCCGGACAGAGGCTCTTATATAGAATAGCATTGTTATTATATATGCCATCAAAGGGCCAAATGTTTCGAACCGCTCCCCAAGCGGTTCGAATTACTTTCTTTTACTCCCCTGCCGGGTCGTGAGATCGCCTTCGGCTAAGTTCAACAGCAAAAAGAAAGTAAACAAAGAAATGTTGCCGCTGACAGGATTTTTCTTAACGGAAAATCCTGAAGGCTGGGTCCCTTTCTTGTAATAGTTTATTTGAAAAGGATAATCCCGTAAGGACTTATATTTTCTATTTCAAGCATTACTATGCAGAAGGGATACGATGTTCAGCAAAGCCCACCTTCATTGAAATTAGTATATAGTTTTGTAGTAGCGGGATCCGTCTCAGAAAAATCGCGTACGATTTCAAGGAAGGTTTTCGTCGCGGAGGTCCTGGAGGAACCCTGTCCGAGCGACGACGAAGGAGGAGTGAGTTTGGGTTCCGCGGGGAGAAAACCTTCCGTGGCAAATCAAGCGATTTTAATGGAACGGTGACCTTTTTGCCTACTTTTTGGGTGGCAGCCAAAAAGTAGGTCGAACTGCCACGCGGGCAGTTCGAAACCCAGGCCTGCGGGTATGCATATTAAAAAATATTATTCTATACAATAGCCGGGGCAGACACTAAATAGCTATAAGATATTCTGAAATAATCCTTAACTTTGTTTTTTTGTTAAAATTAATATAAATACAAGATGCGATATACTGAAGAACAAGTAAAAGAAGTATTAAGAAAAATAATCCATCCCGTTGCCAAAAAAAGCATTGTTGAAATGGATATTGTAAAGGATCTGGAAATCAATGCAGACAGGATCCGTTTTACATTATTATTTCCCGGTGGGAATGAGCCCTTGAAGTCGTCAATAAAAAAGGCGGCACTCAATGCAATTCATTCTGAATTAAGTAATGATATAAAAGTTGATATTGAGGTGAAAAGTATGACAAAATCAACCGGGGATCAGCAGGATAAGGGTATATTGCCCGGCGTGAAAAACATCATTGCAGTTGCTTCGGGTAAGGGAGGCGTTGGGAAATCCACTGTGGCAGCAAACCTTGCAGTTTCTTTTGCACAGTCAGGTTTTAAGGTCGGGCTTGTAGATGCTGATATTTTTGGCCCCTCGATTCCGAAAATGTTAAAAGCCGAAAGTGAAAGGCCCTATGTGCAGCAGGTTGACGGAAAAGATTTATTGATACCAATTGAACGCTACGGATTAAAAGTATTGTCGATAGGATTTTTTATCAATCCTGCCGATGCCACCGTATGGAGAGGGCCAATGGCATCCAATGCATTGAAACAGTTGATGAAGGATACCAAATGGGGTGAACTTGACTATATGTTTGTTGATCTGCCTCCGGGTACCAGTGATATTCATCTCACGCTTGTACAAACTGTTGCTGTTACCGGAGTTGTAATTGTAAGCACACCGCAGCCTGTAGCTCTGGCCGATGCAATAAAAGGTATTAGCATGTTCCGGAATAAAAACATTAATGTGCCGGTGCTGGGGCTCATTGAAAACATGTCATGGTTTACTCCTGAAGAATTGCCGGAAAACAAATATTATATTTTCGGGAAGGAAGGATGCAGGAAGGTGGCTGATGAATACGGTATACCTCTGCTTGGACAGATACCGATTGTTCAGGGTATACGGGAGAGCGGAGATGAAGGTGAGCCGATTGTGTTGAAAAAGAATGTGGTAAGTGATGCGTTTGCAAATATTGCCAGAAATCTTGATTCACAATTAGCCAAACGTAATACCGAAGGTCCGCCAACCGAAAAAGTTGAGATCACAAAAACAAAAAATGATTCCAAGAATCAATAATTAAACCAAAAAAATAATATGAACAAAACGGGGAAAGATGAAGTTATTGAAAGGATCAACAAAGCGATAATGAAGGTTAGGCCATACCTGGTGGCAGACGGAGGTGATGTTGAACTTATTGAAGTAACAGATGAACTGGTTGTAAAAGTAAAACTTCTGGGAGCCTGCGATGGTTGTCCTTTTAGTAAGATGACACTGAAAGCAGGGATCGAAACAGCGATAAGGAAAGAGGTTCCCGAATTAAAGGAGCTTGTTGCCCTGAATGACTGACCCGAAGAATACCAATTCTCAAAGTAAACAGGAGATATCGATATCAACGGAAAGGATCTATGTTTTGTCGATGAGGTTCCTTGTACCCGTGTTTATTCTTTTTTTCTTTCCATTCGCCATATTCTGGGGAGATGATTTCATGCATAAAATGAAGGAACTGTTTTCGGCTTTTCATGAAAGTGGTATCCGGTATGCACTTCAGTTTATCACCTCCAAAATTTTTGTATATCTTTTTGTATTGATTGCAGGTATCATATTGCATGAGCTTTTACACGGACTGGGATGGATGATACTTGCACGCAAGGGATTTAAGGCGGTTTCATTTGGCATACTATGGAAATATTTAACTCCTTATGCACATTTGAAAATTCCGGTCACTGTAATGACCTATCGCACGGGTATTCTTTTGCCGGGTGTTTTGCTCGGAATTATTCCTGGATTAGCTGGTTTGGTAACAGGTGATGTGGAATGGGTATTTTTTGGTTTCCTGTTTACCTGGTCGGCAGCAGGTGATTTCATCATGCTTCGGATGATCAGACATCTGCATTCAAAGCAACTTGTGACGGACCACCCCGAAAAGGTAGGATGTTATGTGTTGCAGCAATGATGTTAATTTATTTCCTTTGAAAGATTATTTAGTGTCTGTCCATAATGTCCGATATCCGCGTTGCTGCCAAAATTTTAAATCCTCGAATACACTAGTATACTGCGGTTTAAAATTT
>CAZBJH010000051.1:0-21930 GCA_964492185.1 uncultured Bacteroidales bacterium
AGATCACACCAGGGTCAACGATGACCATTGTGTTTGACAAAGGGAATAATTCCCCGGGGGCGATTAGTGAGATTGTTCAATCACCCTTTCATTTTGTAGGGTCATTAAAGTTGAATGATCATGCTGAACTGGCATGCATCTCAAATATGGATAAAAGATTTGAATCGACAGGACACCCGCGATTAGAAAACCTCAGGTTAGTTATTGACCGAAGTAAAAAAGTGCCAGAATAATTTGGATTACAACATAGAAGGAAGTAATCGCTCAGAGTCCTATCCTGAATACAACGATCACTGTTGAATTACTTTGCAAAAGGGGATATGAATTTTGACAAGGAAGGATAATATTGTTGGTAATATTATACGGATCGGTTATTTTGTGTTAAATCCGGGTTGGACTGAATGTAACCTCCTATCTATTTTACTGTTAAAGTGTTATTTAAAGCATTTGTATTTTATTTTCAACATTAATTTGGCGGTAATAACTGTTCGACTTTAAAAATGTGGTTTTATTCATCTGATCCTGCTAATGAATATAGTAGTAACCCGAACCTACTGAGGTAATGCCTTAAGTTTATCTTCCTATATTAACAATTATAAGATTTTCATCTTTTTGTTATTGTTTCCTTTTGTTCAATAATTTTTGGAATGTTGAATCCTCATGTTCTTTAATATTTGGATTGTCAGGTTCTTCAATATTATCAAAAAACTTAAACCCTGCTTTTTCATACGCTTGGAGTAGTCTTTTATTGAAACCTTTTGCATAAAGTTCAAATGCTAAAGAATCTTCTTCATCCGGGATACTTTTGAAAGGAATATTGGGTTCTTTAAATCTATATAAGGTGGCGGTAGTATTATCATTTCCTTCAAAAAATATTGAGTCGCCATAATCTGTAACCTTAGCCGCATATTTATGTGTCAGGTATTTAAAAGAGTCGTTTTCGATTTTATATTCAAGTTTAAACCTACCCGCTTTCTGATTGTAAAAAAATACATATTGCGAATCAATGTCAAATTCGCTGTATCCGTTTACCTTTGAAAATCTATGCCACTTTCCGACCATTGATATTTCATCATCCTCAGAGAATTTATGATTTTGTGAATTACATGCATAAAGAGTCAAAACCGAAATAATAAAAAAGTAAAATAAAGGCCTTATAATATTAATCGTCTTATTTTCCATTTGTGTATTTTGTCAGTTAACAGAATCAGATTTTCTTAAGGAAAAACTGCCCGGTTTTTCACCGGGCAGTTTTTTATACTTAATTAGTGTCTGTCCATAAAGTCCCATTTGCCGCGTAACGCTTGTCCGAAAATTGATCATTCACGACTAGTAAACTCCGCGTTTTCGTACCGCGCGAGCCTTGCAAATGGAACCTTCTGAACAGATACATGTCCGGTTAAACATTTTGACTACTTTATGGACAGACACTAATTAATCAACGTGAAATAAACAGCTTCATTATTTCACGTTGATGTAATGCGGAATTAATCCACTATTTCCCACTGTGCATTTACATGAGTGGTATAATTCGAATATTGTGCGCAGGCGCTGCCATTGCTGGTTCTGCCATATCCATCAAGTTTCATGTTGGTACCCCTATTTACTAAATAGTAGTAACCATCGCCCGTTGAAACCAGGCTCCACTGTGCATTCTCATGTTGAGTGACATCTGAATATTGTGCGCAGGCGCTGCCATTGCTGGTTCTACCATATCCATCAAGTTTCATGTTGGTGGCTTGGTTTATCAGATAATAATAATCCGAACCTGCTGAAGTAATGTTCCAGTGAGCGTTTTGATGGGTTGTATTAGCCCACTGTCCTACATCTTCGCCATTATTCGTTCTACCCATGCCATCTAAGTATAAACCTGTCCCTCTGTTTCTGAGCTGTTTTACACCGGTGGGAACGCCGCCCCCGCCTCCGCCTCCGCTGCCTGCATCCCAAATAGTAACGTTACTATACCCGCTAACATTATCACCCCATGTTTCGGTAACCATTATCGCGGGAATATCCATCTGACCCAAAGTGTGTCCTAATTGACTCCATTTGTTATAGTGGTTAGCAAATGTAATAACACGATTTTGTCCGGTAGGCGCCTTCTGTGTTCTACTACTGTATATCTGTGTAAAACCATAGCCACCGTCAATGTTTTCACCGTTTACTGGATTTATGTATACGTTATAATTACCGCCGTCGCTGCTTAGGCTGCCAAGATATTGACCACCGGTAGGCGCTACAGAGCCCCAGTTCTCATTGACATAATATTCATAATATGGGTTTCGGGTCCACCCATACCAGCCGAAAGTTCCTCCGCCGGAGTTTGAATAGGCTCCCTGATTATAGCCAATTCTATAGGTTGGAGAACCATTAGAATATCCTTTACCGCAGGTGAAATTACCTGAAAACCCACTCCATGAAATAGAGTAGTTGCCGCCTGAACCATTTTGATAGTCAGCATAACCAGTACTCCCGTCACTTTTCCAAAATGACCAGAAAAAGCCATCATGGGTACCAGATTCATAAGATTTTAATTGAACCTCCGGAGCGGCCTCCTCCAAGTTATCTTCTGAACAACCGGAGAACAGTAGTAGAGTTAGTACAATTACTGTTGGATAACTAAATAATTTTTTCATAATTAGATTGTTTGGTTAGTAAATTAGTTAATTATAATAGACATTCCATAACTGGGTGAGTTTATTTTTGTTTTGTTATTTGCCTGTAGGTTACGCCCTTCAACGTGCAATGGGGGTTAAGGTATACCCGGCCATCCGAACATTTGTACCGGGATTATACCCAATTCCATAATTAATTTTTTAGTTGTTTCATGTTAGTTAATTATAGTTGATTAAAAAATATAGTTGTTGGTTTTATTATTTGGGCTGTTAGAGTGGACATGAAAACACGATGACTTTATTCCTATTATAATTAGTGGCATAAGACTGTGATAAGGGTTGTTTTGATTAAATCAATAACGAAGTAAATTATACTTTGCTTTTATGACTTATCCGTGCGTAACAATTTTTGGTAGAGCTGTAACATATTGGACTGCATCTTTTATTTGGTGGTTTTTTATGTACGTTAGCTGTTCATTATAATTGTATTTTCCGAACATTTGTTTATTGGATTAGACCACAATAATATAATTTGTTGGTATTGATATCGGGGGATTAAAACCATCTTACTTAGAGTTTATGGACAGACACTATTTAGCTAAAGCTGAGCTCGTCCAATATTGTTCCCTTTGATCACGATCTCCCGTTGGTCGGTTCGACCTCGGTTCCTATTGTTTGATGAACCGCCCGGTACGTGGCCCGCGCGTTGGGGTGTCCCGACCAAGAGGTGCGGGACAGTTTGTGAGAGGCGAGCTGGCGGACTTTAGTCCGTCAGCCGTCTACGATTAGCAAACGTTTTCATGTGTTATTCAATAGGAATAATATTTTTTAATTCCATCTTTATCCAATTATATGAAGAAAATGAATCGGTAACTTTGATTTCTTCAAATGTATACTGATAAATTTAGTATTTACAAAATACTTCAGGCACAAGCTTTGTTAAGCCCATTTTTTTATAATTATCGTACCATGACCACGGAAATAATTTACCATTCGAATCCCTGTAGCCAACAGATATACTTTCTGATTCTTGGATAATGCTATTCATAGCCTTATAACTCTGATAATCGAAATTAATATCATAAGTGTAAATCTGAGGAATTCTAATTCGAAAGTAAGCTTTAGCAATAAAATACTTGTTTCCAATTATCCAATACAAATTATCTTTTGGCAATCCATTTATCTTAATAATAATACTGAGTATCGAGCTATCTTTAGTAATTAACCCCTTGACATTTTCCAAATAAAAAATCGAGTCTTCCTCCTCAAATATTTTAAACTTACGAATTTTGTCTTTCTTAATTTGGTTATCTACTTTATAACATGCTGTCATTCGTAAATTCCAGTTCAAACAATATCCTGATATCCGGATTTGCCTGCATATGAAAAAACTTTTGTTCACTCAGTCCTCCGCGGTCAACCCTGAAAATTACCTCCAAAGTAAATTCATCCAGTCCAATTAATGGATTGTCAGGTATGGTTACCATATCATCATTGCCGTCAAATAAAAAGGCACTGTGGCTATTGACCCCGATAATCACCGGGTTGCCACTTGTGGTAACAGAAATTCCATTGATTTCACTCAGGCTGTTAAATCTCCAGCAGGTATAGGTTGTATCGCTTGCAAATAACTGAAAGCCGTGAAATAAGAAAATAAATAATACCGTTCGTTTCAAAAATCCATTCATGATCAATTACATCAATATCGTTATGATAAAAAGTCATGAAAATAATAAAAAAATGTTATCAGCATACATATTCCTGATATTAATAAAGTATTCCGTAATCCAACTTTTTTCTTTACATTTATAAGTCACTCTTCCACTAAACATTTTAACCAAAACTTTTAAACACGCAACCATGATCTATTTTATTATTGCCCTGGTAGTCCTGTTATTAATTATAGCAGGTCTTTACAATTCCCTTATTAAAAAAAAGAATGATGTAGGAAAAGCTTTTGCTTCAGTAGATGTGATGCTGAAGAAGCGATACGATCTGATACCTAACCTGGTTGAGACGGTAAAAACCTACATGAAACATGAGAAAAGCCTGCTCACTGAGCTTACTGACCTGAGGACAAAAGCTGTTGCAGGCGACATTTCGGATGACGAACGTGTAGATATTGAAAATAAAATTGCCAAAGGTGTTTCAGGCCTGATGGTAGCTGTTGAAAATTATCCTGATCTGAAAGCAAGCCAGAATTTCATTCAGTTACAGGGCGCCTGGAATGAGGTGGAAGAGCAGATTTCGGCATCAAGAAGAGCATACAACGCCGCCGTGACAATCTTCAATAATGGTGTGGAGACATTTCCGTCAAACATGATGGCCGGGATGATGAACTATAAAACAAAAATGCTTTTTGAAATACCGGATAGCGAAAGAAAAAATATTCATGCTGCAGATCTTTTTAACAAATAATACCAAAAACAATCAATGATGAACAAGGATAAAAATTTCAAAGATTTTTACGAACAGACATTAGTCCCAGAGCTCATCATGCTTGACCGGGAACGAAAAAAAGTGGACCGCCGTGTAATATTAATCGTTCTGATTACTGTCATTGCCATTATCATTGAAGCGAAAATCATCCCGGAGGATGCCGGTGATTGGAAATTTGTCATTCAGCCACTGACCGGAATTCTTGGTTTTATCCTGATTAGTGTTGTCAGCAAAAACTACAGGCTGAACTTCAAAAACAAGATTATTTCCAAAATATCCACTTTCGTGGATAAAAACATGCAATACACGCCTGAAGGAACGGTTCCGGAAGAAGAGTTTATACGAAGTGCTATTTTTCAGCACTCATGTGATAAATACAAGGGCGAAGATCATTTTAGAGGTACACTTGGAAAAACAGCCGTCGAATTTTCTGAAGTAGTGGCCCAGTATGTAACAAGAACCGGCAGTGGTTCGAGTCGTAAAGAAACCTACCACACTTTTTTTAAAGGTATATTTTTTGTGGCCGACTTCAATAAGCATTTTAAAACACATACCATTGTTTTACCTGATACAGCAGAACGATTGTTTGGCAAGATGGGGCAAAAACTCCAGTCATTGGCAATTAACAGGGGGGAGCTGATCAGGCTGGAAGACCCTGAGTTCGAAAAAGAATTCTGTGTGTATGGTGACGATCAGGTCGAAGCAAGATACATCCTCTCTCCGTCACTGATGCAACGGATACTCGAATTTAAGCGAAAATGGAATACAAAGGTATATCTCTCATTCCGTGATTCAAAAGTATATATCGCGATCAGGATGACGAAAAATTTGTTTGAAACCCGGCTTTTTAAATCAGTGGTCGATTACAATTTTATCGAAGAGAATATGCGGTACCTCATATTGCTTACAGGGATAGTTGAAGATCTGAACCTTAACACCCGGATATGGACCAAAACCTGAATGATAAAAAATCGTTATTCAGAAAATCCGGTTTATTATAACTTCTTCCCGCACTAATCGGTACGAACCGGTTCAAAACGTATAAGAAAAATTCCGTTTTCCCCTGTCTCAGGTTCAATGTTTCTGTCTGGCACGGAATCAGGAGATGCAGCAGTTATGCTCAGCCGTTCATCAGACAAGGATTTATGACTGAGGATATAATCATGAACAAAATCTATATGCACCCGCCTGGTTGAGTCGAGTCTGGCTGCCAGGCGCTCTTTGCCAATATAATCAACATATATATCCGGCACGGCTTTGCCAGTGTCTGTCTGCACTACATCCGATTTTACTGTTATAAAACCAATAAGCAGACTGTCAGGCACCTTAGGTCCTTCCATATATTCATCATCAGTTTTTGTTTCCAGGTATTCGTTCGTCACCATTTTGGTGGCCAGTCTTTTGAAGTAGAGATCCTGGTCTATTAAATAGTTGAATGCCAGACGGAGCTTGGGTTTATCATCCATTATTCCGGCCAGTATATCGAGAGTTTCCATATCTGATTTGTCCGGTGTGGTTTCGAACATACCGATCTTCACCATCTTAAGTCTGGCAGCATCTACATTATACATCCCTGCCAGCATATCAGCGGGAGATGTAGCAGCCTTTACAATCAGGTTACCAAGTGTTTTCAGGATGAGTTTGCCCAGGTTGCTGATTTTCGTTTCCTCACCCTTGCTTGTTACAGGTACCGTAAGGTCAATAACCCCGTCTTTATCTGTCAGCACCCCAACTGCCATGCGAAGAGGTAATTTATATTGTGCTTCCTTCTTATCCGGTTTTCCAAGATTAAACTGGCGGACATACAGCTTATTTTCACTGGTCATGGACCCTTTTGACATGCTGGTGTTTGATGTGAAGTTTAAAAAACCTGATTCCACGGGATAACCAAAATAGCTATACAGATAAGGTTCAACATCTTTTATGGCAAACTTCTGTAATGAAAAATCAATATCGATGTTGTTCATATCCACCGGATTGATTACAAGATCGGTATGAATCTCCGCGGTCTGGTTTATTTCGGCCGAAAGGGTTAAAGCTATGTCTTCATTACCTGCACTGATATCCTTACTCTTAATGTACATATTTTGGATGGTTGCAGCGAATTCACGAGGCAGTGTAAGGTCTTTAAAGTCAACCCTGCCATTTTCAAGTGCAAGCCTGTCAAGGGAATAAACAAAAACAGCTTCCTCACCGGTTGCTTCGGTAATATCCGGAGCCAGTGTATCAACAGGTATTTCTTCCTTTTCCGTAACCGCATCAGAAGTCAGTGAGTCAGCAGGAACAACCATTGCCAGCCAGTTATTGGTAGTGTCAATCAGTTCGAACAAAATATAAGGATTCACCAGTGCTATTTCATTTATCCGTATCTCATTTTCATGAAGTAGCAGGGTGTCGGTATCAATTCTGAGCTGGTCGAAGCTCAATATACTCCGGTTTTGTTTATCATGAATATCCATCATATCAATCCTGTTCCAGCCGCTCATCTCTATCTGCATGATATGATTGATGCTACCCCTTATATAAATATCGTTTGAAAAATAACCTTTCATGTCAGAAATGCCGATCGCATCTTTTACATAAGGTTCGATGATATCGAGGTTCAGGCTGTCCAGCCTCAGATTGACTGCATAAATACTATCTGCCTGATTATAATCAAGAGCTGAATGGAGGGTTCCTCCCTGGATAAAATTAAAATCAACAGCAAGATGAGTAGCTTCACTGCTAAAGGAAAAGCCGGGAATATGCAAATCAATATCATCGAGTGAAATGGTATGTTCGAGCAGAAGATCGGTATATTTTACATAACTGTCTGATATGGTGATATTATTAAAAGAAAACTTCATTGAATCAGTAACTGACGTATCTGCTGTTTCATCCTCTGTCATCTGGCTATCGGGTTTGGCTACCAGATCGGAAAAATTAAACCACTGCCCCTTTTGCTCAACCTGTGCGTAGAAATCATCCAGCCTGATCTTTTTAATGTATAGTTCCCTTTTTAAAAAAGGCCAGTAATCAAGGTTCACCAGCAGATTGCCTAACCGGACAAAATCCGTTTTACCATCCTGTTCATACATGATCAGGTCTTTAATCCTGACTGTTCCCGAAAAATAGTTAATTCGTATTTTTCTGATATCAACCTTGCGCCCTGTCAGTTCATGGCTGTTGTTAACAATATAATATCTTGCAACCCGCGGAGCCGCGAACAAGACGATTACGATAAAAATCAGTATTCCCAGAAGTATTTTATGCCAAAGCTTTAGTTTTCTTATTTTCATGATGTACTTATTAACATTTCAGGTCACGGTTTCCTTACTATACTGAAAAACCTGATAATGTGCAGTAAGTTACAAAATGTAAGAGTACAAGGTGTAAAATGTAAATAAAAAAAAGAGACTAAAAACTATAATTAACTTTTACTATAAACATATTATAGTCTTTAAGATTCGCAAACAGGTTATTCCCTTTCCCGTCAAAAATTACAGGGGATAATGAAATTTCTGCATTGTCAGTTGCCTTGTATGCGATTTCCGGTTTATAAATAATTGCATAGTTATCGGATATTTCATTCCAGTCGGAAACAATAAATCCTCCGCCGACCGGGGCAATTTTCAGCTTTTCCCTGAAAAATTTCTTTTCATACTGCATCAGGAAATAGTCATTCAGGTTTTCGTTTCCCCGCTCATGTATAAAACCATGAATATACTGAAGATTAAAATATGACCCGTCTGAAAAAAAGTAATCCGCACCAACAGCAAATTTTACATAGGGATTTGTCTTATCAAGGAGCAATGAATCCTGGGTTACCGGTACAGGCGATTCAGGATAAAGAGCTGACAAATCATTGATCATCAGGATGTCTTTTTCCGGTACAAATATTGCTGCTTCAGCCCAGAACCCGATACCTGCTATACTTGTAACCAGGTCGGCTCCAATGATATGTGTCCGTGCAAAGGAAAGCCGGGCATTAATGTTCATACCACCGTATTGATCAACGGGGATGAAGGTATTTCTGGTATTAAAGGGTAATCCGTCGATACCCCAAACATAACTAAATGAAAAATCGACACCTTTTATAAACCCCTTAAATTTCAGGGCCGAAACCGAACTCTGGCCTATATTGTAGCGCGGCATAACTATGGTATCGGAATATTCCCTTAACACCATACCCTGTGGTAACTGCATCTCCGGATTTAAAGCATCAGAAAAAATACCTGCCGGCATATTGGCAGGCTGAAAAAAAGGAATAAAAACACCCTGCAATGAAAATCTGTCTGAAAAATAAAAATTGAGATTAACAGCATCGGAACCCCGGTGACGGCCAAAATCCAGTATATCCTCCATATCATAAGGATTGAGATTGTCTGTCGGGTTGATCTGATCGGCCGTGCCCCAGGGTATATACTGGCGGCCGATTTTTACATCAAGCTTATCGGTTAAAAACCCGAATAAATGAATATAAGCTTCTCTTATCTCCAGGTTATACGGATCCACAATTCCTTTATTATACAGGTCTGCCGATGCCGTAATATCAGGCAAACCGATATTTCTCAGCCATATTTCACTGTGAAACTTTGAATCGCCCGTTATTTTTTTGTCCAGGTTGAATGAAAGCCGTGTTTCATTCCAAGCCCAATCATTCGGGTCTTCAAGCAAAAAACGTTCATCTACCAACAGATCTCCTGATAACTTTAAACTATTATCATCAGGATATTGTGCTTCGATTTTACCAGGTAATACGAAAAATAAAATAATTATCGGAAATAAATATCTTGTTTTCATACAACAGGAATTTTTTAAGTTTTAATTATCTTTCTTACATATATTTTATTTTCATAACAATTTTCTGGTATTGATTTTTATTTAAGGTAAACTTAAAAACATCGAAATCCGGCCTTTTAAGGCCCTTATGATAATAATTTGAAAAACCAAACCCCTCTTTTGGAATACCAACGATGCTATAGTTCATTTCATCGTCATTATTTTCATCATCCAATAATGAGAAACCATACGTGCCCGGATCCAAACTAAACTTTACTGTCATTTCCCCATTGGAAATTCCGGCCTTTTTAAATTTTTTTCTTATACATGGTTTTTCTTCCTTAAAGCTTTCATTATCTTTAAAAACCCCAATGATTATTTGTCCCTCAGTTGAACGAATATCTTTGATCACGACCTCAACATGTTGCGCTTTTAATGAAAAAAAATTGCCTGAAAAAAGAAATACAGCAACAAGAATAATATTGATATGATTGGATAGCATCGTGATCATTTATATTACTGCTTCAGTTTTCTTACTGTAAATTCACTATCCGGTATACCGGTATCATATTTTATGTCTGACATTTGCATTTTTGACGTGTGATTTCTCTTTAAGTCGGTCATTGCTATTTCTGCTGATGTCCAGTATTTACCGGTTTTGTTCCATGTATATTTTGCCTCTTTAACCTTTGTATTGCCTTTATCGTAATACTCCATCATTTCCGGATAATAATGTGTTTTATTAACATGCACTATTATTTTGGAATAATCCGACCGCCCCTTTGGTATTAATTCCAATACATACACATTTTCTTTAGTTTCAATTAATTTCGGGGTATACTTATCTGAAAAAGGTTTTGGTTCCATATCGTCATAAGAAAAATCAGTACCGGCAAAATTCTGATTTTTAACACTGCCTGAAATACGCCTTTCCCTTCCGTATGCGGGTAAATATAAATACATAACATCATTGGGCAGGGCTAAAACAGCAATACCGGCTTGTGATGCGGGAGATGTAAAACGCATAATACGTTTATCCGTGCCTTTTTGCTTTATATACGCTTCACGTGTTTCCTTTTTACCGTTTTTATTAATTAAAACCAGTCGGATTGTTCCTGTCATGTCTTTAGGGGCATACATGACCTCATCCATTTTCTTCAACAGGGTGCCTGCATCCTGTGCATTTACAGATAAAAGGCCTCCTGCAAGACTTACTGATATAATAAAAAACATACATACTGCTGTTTGAATTTTTGTTTTCATTTAGTAAATTTTTATGTTAATACAATACAAAACCTTAAAAGTCAAGAACAGATGTAACCGCTCTGCTCTTATTTGAATTTATTTTAATCTTTATTGCTTTTTCATTATATACAACAAAGTATATGTTTGTTTTAAAACACTATTCATTTGTTATTACTTTATAGTTTTCCTGTTTTTGCCATTTCTGTGTGCCAGTATTAATAGTACGGGTAATAATATCAGTGCGCCCAGTCCTGAACCAAACATGCTGATGGCAACCAGTAAACCAAAATTTTGCATAGGTACTATTTGTGCAAATAACAGGACGATAAATCCTGTAGCAACTGAAACTACATTTATAATAATAGCCTTGCCCTTTGCCATTATTGTTTCTTTAATAGCTTTTTCAGTATTATCGTGTTCTTTTAAGTGAGAATTAAGGCCGGTAATAATGTGTATGGAATAATCGATTCCTATACCAAGGGCAATACTTCCTACCATTACCGTTGCTATATCGAGCGGAATACCCGTAAATCCCATAAAACCCAGGATAAAAATAATGGTTGCGATAATAGGTATCGTAGCAAATACTCCTTTCGAAAAGGAACGCGGGATAATTCCTACAATAAGCAGAACCAGCAAAATAGCAATAATCAGACTGCTATACTGGCTTTTAACAAGACTGTCATTAAGCTTCATATAGAGGGGAGGTATACCTGTAAAACGTATGGTATAATTGTCGTCCGGATTTTCCGCTATATATTGGTTCATCTTATTAGTGAAGCTTTCTATTTCCCGTGTTTTAATAGAAGCAAATTTTGATTGAATAATTGCCTTATCCAGATCATCCGAAACAAGTTGTTGCATAACATCTTGCCCCTCAATAAGAAACCATAATTGCTGAATTTTAGCCTTATCATCAGGAATGCTTTCCCCTTCTCCCATAGCATCATTCATTTGCTCAACCAGATTGGCTACTGACTGTGCTGAAGAAATATTCGGATCTTCTTTCATAAATTCCTGGGCCTTTATCATTGCTTTTAAAACCTCCGGTTCCTGGATATCTCCTTCAAATTGAACAAAAACAGGTAATGAACCACCGAATTTTTTCTGCATAACGTTTTCCGATATTCTTGTCGGATTATCTTCTTCAAAATATTCAGTGATATTAACACTGGTTTCAATCAAAAATATTCCTGCTACGCCCGATAACAAAAGTATACTCCAAACGACTAAAATGGATTTGGGGTGTTTGAAGAGAAGATGTACAACAGGCTGAAGTATAAAACGCGATAGTAATGGCTCCTTTTCCCTTTTTTTTGTTTCAGCATTTTTTCTGTAAATAGATAAAGCTGAAATAAAAGCCGGAACAAAAAATAAGGACAATAGCAAAGCGATCAATATTCCAATAGCCGTACTTATACCAAATTCCCTGATCATGGCCAGATATGCCCCGAATATAAAAGAAACAAAACCAATAGCGGTTGTAATAGCGGCCAGGATCACTGGAATTGTGGTATAGGACATCGCGTTGACCAGCGCCTGTTTTCTGTCTTTCAGGATATTATGGTTTATACTGTTTAAAACATGAATAGTATAAGCACTCCCGAGGGCAATAAGTAATACCGGCATCATGTTGGATATGATCGTAATTTCATAGCCGATTAGTGCCATTATGCCAAGTGTCCAGATAACCGTAATTCCGCCTGTAAGTAAAGGCAAAAGCATACCGCGAAGATCCCTGAAGCTAAACAAAAGGATTAAGGCAATAATAATAAATACGACAGGGATAAGCCAGGTCATATCAGACAGGATCAAATCGGTAATATCATTCAACAAAAATGGCAATCCGCCAAAATAAACCGTTTCCGGCAGATTCATAGCGTTGACTATCGACTTGACGGTTTGTGCGATCTCCTGAACATCGGCATCCGGGAGTAATGTGAACATCACCAGCGTAGCTGTTCCATCCTCTGATACGATAGCCCCTTTATACATTTCTTTTGAATAAACGTAATTTTTGAGGCTGTCCAGTTCGGGTTGTTCATCCGGCAGATCATATTCATCAACCAACTTCCCGATTTCAATTCCCCATTCGGAGCTTTTAATATCAAGAATATTCGTAATACTGGTAACTGTCGAAATACCGGGAATAATTCTCAGGCTGTCTGTAATCTGTTTAATATGTTGCAAAACTTCTGTTTTGAAAACATTGTCCGTTTCCAAAACGATCATACCGATATCATTGCCGTTAAATTGCGAACCGATGTCCTTATATAAACGCGCGGGTGCATCGTCATCCGGTAAGGTGCTCAATATATCGGAATTAATGGTAATTTTCTTTATCTGATACCCAAAAAGAAGGGTTAACACCAATACCCCTGCAATAATTACCCATCGTAATTTGATGATTCCCTTAACAAACTTTTCCATGTACATATAAACAATTAATCAGTTATCGTTGTTTTAACCTGCTTCCTGTAAAATCGATAAAAACATAAATAAAGGTATATATAATATTTGACCTATTATGTTTTTTAGTCAAAAATAGTGAAAAAAATAATTATTTTGTATAGGATCTTATGCTATTGATAATTATTGATACGATATCCTCAATAACACTTTCATATTCAGGGTATTTGTTTTGTAAGTACAAAGGGAATTCGATACCGTGTAACAACATCATAACAGCATTTACAGTAGATTTAACATCTTTTATATCCGTGTAACCTTCACTTTGACCTTTCTTTAAAACAAAGTACAACTGGTTAAATTCAAATTCGGTGAAATCGTCCCTGACATCTTTAACAAACTCATATTTTTCAAAAAAATCGGCCTTTAATGTTTCGTGATAATTAACTGCTTTGCTAAGCAATTTTAACCGTGTAAGAAAAAAATCTTTAATAATTGTTAAAGAATCCTGATTACTGGTTGTGATCTTTCTCAACTCGTTTTTTACATGGTCCAGTTCCTCCTGTAAAACCTCTTTAAAAAGTACCTCTTTGCTCTTAAAATAGTAATAAAGAACGCCTTTGGCTTTATGAACATACCTGGCAATTTCATCCATAGTGGTTTTATGAAAACCGTATTTTGAAAATTGCTTTGTCGCGGATTCAATAATCAGGTTCTTTGTATCTGTTTCTGACATAAAAATTGACTTCTGTTGCTCAAAAGTCAAAAATACGAATTATTTCTTTTTATCGCTTGTATCATTTTATAAATTTTTTCAGGCTCATTCAATAATACCCTTTCGGGCACTCTTACAGAAAATAATATTGGTTTTATAGTTCCTTCAGCGGGTCAGGAAAATCAGCACAACCCCTTCAATGCCCGGAAAAGATTATCCTTTTTACGGAATGATACGGGAATCCTCACGTTGTCGGTAAGTACCACATACCCTCCGTCCTGTTTGTCAAATCGCACAAAATGGGCAAGATTTATAAGATAGGATTGATGAATTCTTATAAATCCGGAAGGACTTAATAATTCATCAAATTCTTTTATTGTTTTTGAAACAAGCATTTCTTTATTACCCGTTAAAACAAATGTAGTATAATTTTTATCGGATACACATCGGATGATATCATGAATATTCACCAGATGAATGCTTTCAAATGTTTTCAGGATAATCTTTTCCATCTTTCTTCCGGGATCCTTCATGTTAGACAACATGGCTGAAATTTTCAGATCAAGCAATTCCTTGTTTATCTGATCCCGGGCTTTGCTGACTGCATCATTCAGTTCTTCAAACCGGACCGGTTTCATAATATAATCCAGAGCACTGTATTTGATCGCCTGTATGGCAAAGTTGTCATTACCCGTGATAAAAATTATTTTAAAATCGATCGGTGAAAACCGCGATAGTATATCAAAGCCATTTCCATCGGGCAATAAAATATCCAAAAATACCAGATCGGGATGGAATTCTCTTATAACCTGCCATCCTTTTTCAACCGATGCAGCTTCGGCCAATACGTTCAGGTTCATATTATAATTTTTGATAATCAAACGTATTGCTTCCCTTGCCTGCGGCTCATCATCGACAATAACGGTTTTTAACATACCTCGTTTTTTTATTGATCAGATATAAATCAAAGGCATCTGAAAGACTATTTTCGTTCCTTGCTCATCAAATGATTCTTCATGCAAATCAATAATTTGCAATTTATATTTTTTCCTTTGATGTTTATTTAAATTGTCAATCCTTTTATTTGTCAGATCGGTTGCCATTGATTTATGTCCTGAAGACCGTGGAATTCCGGATTTCTCTATCCCTATCCCATTATCTGTTAATACAAAAAGAAAGTGACTGTTTTGCAGCATAAACCTGATATCAAGATGTCCTTTCCCTGGTATAAGAGCTATACCATGTTCAATGGAATTTTCAATAAAAGGCTGAGCAATCATTGGTGGAACCCCTGTTTCTTCAGCCTCAATATCATCTGCCACCTCAATAGTAAAATCAAACCTGTTATCAAAACGCAGTTGTTGAAGCAGCAAATATTGCCGGATAAATTCGACCTCCCACGCAAGTGAAACAAGCTCCCTGGTGCTGTTATGTAAAATATCGCGCATAAGCTTGGCAAAACCGGCAAGATATTCAGCCGCGCTGGCCGGTTTATTCTTCAGAATATAATTTTGAATGGCAATCAGGGAATTAAATATAAAATGAGGATTCATTTGTGTTCTCAAAAGCTTTTGCTCCAGGTCGAGCTTCTCGTGTTTGGCCCTGATCTTGTTTTGTCTGATCCACATGATGGTAATGATCAGGGTGAAAATAAAAACCCCTGCTATAATCAGGGTCACTGCCCTTGATCTGCTGATCTGTAAATTTTTGATCTCGTTTTCCTTTTGCAGTAGTACCACTTCCTGTTCCTTCTTTTTTGTCTGGAACATCGTTTCCATCAAAGCTATCTGCCTGTAACGTTCTACATTAAAAAGGGAATCACGTAACCGGGCATATTTTTGGTAATGAAAAAAGGCACGGTCATAATCATTGAGTTTCATATAAACCATAGCCAGTCCTTCGTAATTCCTGTAATTAGTCTCGGTAATATTCACTTCCAATCCCTTTGAATAATATGCAATGGCTTTTTCATAATCCCCTTCTTCATAATAAATATTCCCGATATTGTTATAAGAAGAACCTATTCCCCGCCTGTTATGTGCACGCTGCCTGTATTCCAGTGCAAAAAGATGATTTTTAAGTGCTTTCTCATAATCCTTCAGTTTCAGATATGTATCTCCCAGATTATTATAGGCATTACCTAACCCGATACCATCGTATTTCTGTTGAAGCTTGCTTTGAATTGATTTTTCATAACAGGCAATTGCTGTATCGTATTTTTCCTGTTCAATAAAGATCAGTGCAATATTATTCAGGGAAGATGCTATTCCGCTGGTGTCATTCAGCTCTTCCCGAATACGCAGTGATTGGTTATAATAACCCATTGCTTTATCATATTCTTCCCAGGTATTATAAAGGTTCCCGATAAGGTTCAGTGACTCAGCCGAGCCGGATTTGTAATCCAGGGAATCAAAGATCACCAGGGCTCTTTGGAAATAGTTAAGACTTTTCTCCGAATCGGGGAAACGTAAATATATTGATCCTGTAAGGTTTAATGCCTGGGCTGTTAATATTGGCTCATCTATCATCCGGAAAATACGTTCGGCCTTTTGGGCATATTGAAGCGCCAGGTCGAACCTTCCAAGATAAAAATTTGCATTACCCAAAATCAGGTAAGCTCTTCCTGTATTTTGCAAGTCATTTTCAGCCTGGGCGTATTCCAGTGCCTGTAATGCATCCTCTCTCGATAAATCAGGTGAACAACGAATGATATCTTCCCCTTTCTGCAATAATGAATCAATTTTTTTTGAATAAAATGAAGAACCGGGAACCGCTTTTCTTTTCTCTTTCGGCTGTGCCCATGCAGATATACAGGAAATCAAGATCAGATACATCATACATTGTATCCGGAAAAAAGAAATGATGTGGTGAAAATTCATAAACATGATGTGTATCTGAAACAGATATCCTTAACGAAACAAGTAAACAAAAATCCGGGTAAAAGTCAATCTATTGATCCAAATAATTGTTTATTCCCGGATAAAAATAATCAATGAATACGAATATTCAATAACCCCTGCCGAATAATAAATGAATCCCGTCCATTATTCAATATCTGTTTTTAAAAAAAAAATGATATCTATATTTATCCTTATCAGAAGAAATTATTATGTAAAAAAATATCGGAACACAATATTCGTGTTAAAAACCAATTATAGAATTTCGATAACATGAAAACGGTTTTCCCTTTACATTAAAGAAACATGATGAAATTGCCAATATCTATCCTGTTCATGTTGTTTATTTTCCTTTCTTCATGCCGGAAAGAGGAAATCAAACCCGATGATCAGTATGACCCGGAAGAAGTGATCATTGCCGAAGAAACAAAAGTGTTGAATAACACGATCCGCTCCGAAATACAGGAACTAGATACAACAGACTTTACTTTTCATTTTTCTCAGGGCAGCTCTTTTGCCGGTGAAATAAAAGAAAATGATATTTTAGTGGATAGTGCCAGCAGTCTTGCGCGCTACGGATTTTTACGCAAGGTCACTTCCGTGGGGAACGAGGGAGGTACTGTTGTAATCAACACATCTCAGGCTGCCCTGGAAGATGTGATCAGGCAGGGATCCATTGACCTGCATTCAGCATCACTTACCACTGCAAATATTGATCATATAGTACTTGCCGAAGGCTTTTCACTCGCGAAGGATTTAAAAAGTACCGAACTGCTTGGGTTTGATATGAACTTTGAACATAATATAGACGGAAATCAGAATGCAATCATCACAGGATCAGTTTATTTTGACCTTGATTTTAATTTCGATCTGGATATCTGTCTTAAAGGAGTAAAATATTTTAAAGCATCTGTAGAGGTAGATGAAGCTGCTGCATTGGGTTTGGAAGTGACATCAGACTTTAACCTAAAAGAAGAAATTGTATTTGCACAGATCACCTTTACGCCATGGACCGTTATGATAGGTATTGTACCGGTTGTGTTTGTCCCAAAAGTAGAGTTAGTGATGAATTCAGACCTTACGGTTACCGGAACACTGAAGACCTATGCCACTCAGAATTATAACCGGGAAATAGGACTGGATTATGACAAGGACAGGGATGATGAGAAATGGTCAAAAATAAACAGTACAAATCCTCCTCCCGGCTATTCGCTTTTGCCTGCCGCATTAACAGATAATGTTGATTATATTGTGAAGGTGGGGCCAAAGGCCAGTCTGAAATTATATGGTATTGCAGGCCCTTATGTTGACCTGTTGCTTGTGTCGGACCTGGGTGCTGAGAAAAGCCCGAACGGATTCAACATGGACTATGATCTTAACCTTGAATCAAATGCCGGGGTGGAGATTGATGTCCTGTTTGTTGAACTCGAAAAAAATTTCCAGTTGTTTAATGTAAATCTTGTTCATGATGAATTGAATGACGAGCCTCTTTATCAGTCTTTTACCATTGAACATCCGGTTGACGGAGCAAAGGTTAACATAGGTGAAATACTGAACATTGGGACATATCTTACTGGTGCACCTCCTTCCGAAGTGAGGTTTTATGTTGATGATATACTTATTTATACTGATACGGATAAACCTTTTGAACATGCCTGGACAGTGGAAGGTTCAACAGGTTTGCATACCATAAAGGCGATTGCTGATTATGGAGGATCTACCATAATATCCGAAATAGATGTAACATTTCAGATGGGTGGCTGGCAACAGATCGATGTGTCCGGATTGTTTGAAAGTGATTATTGTCTTGAATGCATAGGGTTTTCAGATGCTCAAAACGGCTGGATATTAGGCCGCACAGAAATGGTAGTCCCTGTGGAACGTTTTTGCCTGCATTCCGGTGACGGAGGAAAAACCTGGTCTAAAATATATTCGGGTGAAGCTGGCTATGCTTATCCGGCTGATGATTTTCTTGTTCTTGGCGAAGACATTGCCTTTTTTACCGCCGGGGGCGATCTGTATCAAACCTTAAACGGGGGAACCAGCTGGAACACCGTCCCCATCCCGGATGTTTATCCTTATCATGTTGAAGCCTACCATATTGAGGTGAATGAAAACGGTAATATTTATGCTCTTGGCAGGGAAATGTACAGGCTTCAAAGCGGGGAATCCGGCGAATGGGAACTTGTGGCTGATTACCAGGACCAGGCTGATTTTGAAATTATATCAGTGATTGGAATGAGCTTCCCGGTCGATCATACAGGTTTCATGTTGGGTTCAATCTACAATGAGTCGACGGATACCTATACCGGCGGTTTGTTTAAATCAACTGACGGAGGTGCTCACTGGACCTGTATGAATATTGATTTTGATCAATCTGAGATGGACCGATGGGATTATGAAGATATCTTCTTTATAAACAACAATATTGGCTGGATAATAGGGTTCACAGGCAGGCCGGATAACGATAAAGCAGGGTATATTTTAAAAACCACTGACGGTGGTTCGACATGGTCAACACAATTAATGGACCATTCTCCGACGGACATTCATTTCCTGGAAACAGCAACCGGTTATCTGAGTTTTGTTAGTTATCCTGAAGTAATCATTGGTTATACAGATGATGGGGGTGATAACTGGTATTTATATGATACACCGTTCGATATAACCCATCATGTTTCGGGTTCCCTCTTTTTTCTTGATCAGAATCACGGCTGGTATGTACAAGACAAGATCATATTGCGCTATGCTTTAGCAGGGGAATAAAACATGAATTTGTACAGTATGCTGCTATAAATGCATATTCTATTACACAACACACTATGATGAACACAAAATACATAATGATGAAAAAATATATTATCTTTTTTTTAGGTGCCATTCTTTTCACTCTTTCCTGCAGTGAAAAAGAGAATGAGGATAAACCGGATAATCAAACGGATGACCCGTGGGAAGAGGTCAGGGATGTATCACCCGGTGAGATAAAATTCGACGGGGATTATTTCTGCTATTACGATTGTGGGAACGATATGATTATTTGCGGACAGCGTAGGGTGTGTGATTGTGATATTTCTCAGTATCATCCGGAGTGGGTAGAATACGATTGTTATTTTGGGACTGATTTTCCTGAAGATGCCGATCAGGAAACTTTTTCGGATGGTGATGAGTTCGGACTTTTTTGGATCATCTGTTTCTGTGGACGCTCAGGTAATCAATACTCGGGTACTTATTCATTGCAGCATGTTTATAATTCTTGTGAAGATATACACAACAGTTCTCCCCGGGATGCCCAATTTGGTAGTGATTGGGA
Organism: uncultured Bacteroidales bacterium; assembly: GCA_964492185.1. Lineage (GTDB taxonomy): Bacteria > Bacteroidota > Bacteroidia > Bacteroidales > UBA10428 > JAFGSZ01. The sequence goes on from CAZBJH010000051.1 coordinate 20,392, forward strand.
TGGAGATTGTGTAGATAACTGCAATCCCTGTGTAGCCAATTGCAGCAACCGGGAATGCGGCCCTGACGGATGCGGTGGAAGCTGCGGAACTTGTCCTGCAGGTGAAACATGCAGTATGTCGGGAAAATGTATTGATGAGTCTTCAGAAGATCCATGTACCGAATGTCTGGAATCATGCCGGGGATTGCCCGGATGCTGTACAGGATGCGGATGCCTGTGTGAAGAAGAATGCGGACAGTGCATTTAACCGATTAAACAGGTACCATGAAAAAGTATTTAATACTAATCATTACGTCCGTATTTATTATAGCCTGTTCAACATGTCAACAAGACCGGATCAGGGAACTGGCCATATATAAAACGACGTACAGTTACCGGGGGGACACCTGTGATTCATCAACATTTCTGTCAGAACATTTCTTCTTTGATAATGATTCGATGATCACAAAATACATCAATCACGAAAACGGATATTTTTACCTGTCCGAATACGATAAAAAAAACAGGAAACTGCACAAACGGTTTTATTCAACCGACAGTATTTTTTTATATGGCAGCACTTCAACACGCTATGCATCGGGGCAGGAAATAACAATAGAGTTTTATGATTCGCTGGGGCAGGCATTGTATACACTTATCAATGATTACCAAGACGAAAGCAATATCATCGAAAAACAATGCCAGGTATTTGGCGATGGGACTGTAAAAGAAATACTATATGCATATGACCAGTACAATAATCTGAAAAGTATTCGTGAAATCGGTGAACAAAACACCGGGATAACCGAAATGCACCGGAGGGCTTACGATGATTACGGAAGGATCATACACGATACGATCGATTATCCGGAAAAAAGAACAGTGATTGGGAAAAAATACAAAGACAACAAACTGTTTTATCAGACACAGAAGGATATCACCAAAGACACCGGAGGTAAGACAGTCAGTATGAACAAAAATTACCTCAAAAAGTATTACCTCTACAACACGGATGGCAGGATATCAGAAATAAGAAATATCCGGATTTTTCCTGATGCAAATTCATTCGGCATATATTCAAGAATACGATATACTTATTCGGGTAATCTGGTTGAGCGCGAAGACCATTACAATTCGAATGACCGGAAAATATTTACCATTCAAAAAAAATATATCCGGTAAACAGGGGCTGCTGAAAAAATTTGTAGTGCGTCAGATATAAGGCGGCAAAATAAAAAATAAAAAAATGAAAAAACCAATCATTACCTTAGTCATATTGCTGATATCAGCATACAGTTTTTCACAAACAGCAACACAACCCGCGGGAAGCGGTACGGAAAACGACCCTTATCAGATTACAAGCCTGGAAAACCTTTACTGGATCGCGGCAGACGATTCCAGGTGGAGCTCTCATTACCTGCAAACAGCAGATATTGACGTAACAGAGACATCTTCATGGAACGGCGGAGAAGGATGGACTCCCATTGGCAACATTACCACCAATTTTACCGGTTCATACCATGGCGGGGGATATACCATAAGCAATCTATATATCAACCG